>JAUXEL010000019.1 GCA_030620575.1 Fidelibacterota bacterium | reverse complement strand
CCATGGACAAGGAATTGCGTTTTGCAATTCGTGAAGGCGGCCGTACCGTAGGCGCCGGTGTTGTAATTGAGATTATTGAGTAAAGGTAAAAAGCATTATGGCAGGACAAAAAATACGCATTGCGCTTAAATCTTATGATCACAATCTTCTCGATAAATCTACTGAGAAAATTGTTCAGCGTGCAAAAGCAACCGGAGCCGTTATTTCGGGTCCGATTCCGTTACCTACAAAGCGTACGGTTATTACAGTTAACCGTTCGCCGCACGTTAATAAAAAGTCACGGGAGCAATTCCAAATTAAGGTGCACAAGCGCATTATTGAAATATTGAATACCACGACGAAGACCATCGATGAATTGATGAAATTAGATCTACCTGCCGGCGTGGATATTGAAATTAAGGTTTAACGTAAACCCACTAACATATTGGATCAACTTGATGTAATACAAGGCGATCCGTGTGAAGAGAAAAAAAGGTTAAAACTGTGAACGGAATCATAGGAAAAAAAATTGGCATGACACGTATTTTCGATGAATGGGGCCGGAATATCCCGGTAACGGTTATCGAAGCAGGGCCATGCTATATAACACAAGTCAAAACAGACGAAAACGATGGCTATAAAGCGGTTCAGGTTGGTTTTGATGAGGTTCGTGAAAAGGTGATGACAAAACCGGAACTCGGACATCTGAAAACTGCAGGAAAAGTCTTACGCACATTAAAGGAATTTCGTCTGGAAGAAGTCGAGAGCGTAAAAGTTGGCGATGAGATACATGTTGATATCTTTAAAAAAGGCGACATTATCTCGGTAACCGGCACATCGAAAGGAAAAGGCTTTCAGGGGACGATGAAGCGTCACAACTTTTCCGGTGGTCCGGCAAGTCATGGTCAGAAAGACCGTCTTCGTGCACCCGGTTCGATTGGTGCAAGTTCATCTCCTTCTCGTGTTTGGAAAGGCATGAAAATGTCCGGACATATGGGAAATGAAACGATAACGATAGGCAATATCGAAATCGTTGAAATTCGTTCTGACAAAAATATTCTATTGGTAAAAGGCAGCGTTCCCGGATCCCGGAACGGAATCTTAAAACTTGTTAAGGCGAGGGGTTGATCATGAAACTAAACGTCTTTGAAACCAATGGTGAAAAATTAGAAAAGAAAGTGGATTTCTCGAAAGAAGTCTTTGGTATTGAACCCAATGAGCATACAATGTATCTTGCCGTAAAGGCAGAGATGGCAAATATGCGCCAGGGTACAAGTAAAACAAAAACCCGCGGTGATTCACGAGGCGGTGGGGCAAAGCCCTGGAAACAAAAAGGTCGCGGAACCGCTCGTTCAGGTTCACGGCGTTCCCCCATCTGGGTTGGTGGTGGCCGGGCATTCGGTCCGGTACCTCATCTTTATACGACAAAACTGCCGAAAAAGGTAAAACGTCTTGCTCGCCGTAGCGCATTATCGCAAAAATTCAGCGAAAAGGCTGTACTTGTTGTTAATGATCTAAACCTTAAAGAGCCAAAAACACAAGCTCTGACAGGTATTTTGAGCAACTTGGGTTTGACAGGTAAAAAGTTAACAATTCTGGTAAACGAGGTCACAGAGAATGTATATTTGGCGGTACGAAATATTCCTAATGTATATGTCGTTGCTGCCGATCATGCCTCTACCTACGAAATCATGGATTGCGAAATACTTGTCATCGAAAAATCCGCAGTCAAGACAATGAATGAGATTCTTAAGTAAGGATATGATGAGCAAATGAAGAAGAATATAATAATTCGACCGATTTTGACTGAAAAAATCAGTGTCATGGGAGAAGAAATGGGCAAATATGCCTTTATTGTAGATCCCACTGCTAACAAGATCGAGATCAAGAAAGCTGTTGAAGATCGTTTTAATGTCCAGGTTAAGGATGTTGCAACGATGAACAGAAAAGGAAAAGTGAAATCAATGACCGTTCGCAGTGGTGGACGGGTTATCCGGACGGAAGGAAGACGATCAAACTGGAAAAAAGCGATCGTAACCCTGGCCGAAGGGAACCGTATTGATTTCTTTGAAGGCGAAACTGCTGTTTAAGGAATAGGAAAGATATGGCTTTAAAGAGCTACAAACCGCACACTCCTGGTCTACGTCATAAAACCACATTGGTTTTTGACGAATTGACTAAGAAAGCACCGGAAAAATCACTGTTAAGACCAAACCCCAAAAGCGCTGGTCGTAACAATCAAGGGCGAATCACTTCCCGCAGACGCGGCGGTGGACATAAACGTCAGTACCGTATGATTGATTTCAAACGGAATAAATTCGGCGTTCCCGCACGAGTTGCAGCTATTGAATACGACCCCAACCGATCTGCCAATATTGCTCTGTTAGTTTATGTAGACGGTGAAAAACGTTACATTATTTCTACAGAAGGTCTAAAGGTCGGTGATCAATTAATTTCCGGTCCGAACGCACCCGTTAAACGTGGAAATGCGTTACCATTAAAAGAGATCCCGGCAGGTACTACGGTACATAATATTGAGATGAAACCCGGGAAAGGTGCACAGATCGCCCGCGGCGCAGGTGCCGGTGCACAGATCATGGCAAAAGAAGGTAAATATGTAAGCATTAAGCTTCCTTCAGGCGAAATACGCATGATTCTTGAAACCTGCCTTGCCACCATTGGTGAAGTGGGAAATAAAGATTATGCTAACGTAACCCTGGGAAAAGCGGGCCGTAACCGCTGGAAGGGCAGACGCCCAAAAGTCCGTGGTGTTGCAATGAACCCTGTAGATCACCCCATGGGCGGTGGTGAGGGTAAAACATCCGGTGGCGGACATCCGCGCACACCTTGGGGCAAGCCAACCAAAGGGTATAAAACCCGTAAAAAAAATAATCCGAGTGACAAATATATTATTTCACGTCGGAAGAAAAAGTAAAGGTAGACACATATGCCCAGATCATTAAAAAAAGGTCCTTTTATCGATAATTCACTGCAAAAAAAAGTGGATGAGATGATGGAGTCCGGTAAGAAAAAAGTTATAAAAACATGGTCTCGCCGGTCAACTATCGCTCCCGATTTTGTAGGTTATACCTTTGCAGTACACAATGGTTCGAAATTTATTCCTGTTTATGTCACCGAAAATATGGTAGGACATAAATTGGGGGAATTTTCACCAACGCGCACTTATCGCAGACATAAGTCATAAATAAAAGTAGGTAGATAATGAAAGCTCGTGCAGTAAATAAGTACATACGACAAAGTGCTAAAAAAATGAAACCCGTACTCGACATGGTTCGGGGTAAACAGGTGAATACCGCATTAAATATGCTGACATTTATGCCCAAAAAGGCAGCCAGACTTGTCGAACAAACAACTCGTTCCGCTGTATCAAATTTATTGAATACGGATGAAGGAGCTAAAATCAATCCTGATGAATTAGTTATTCAGGAAACGTATGTTAATCAGGGTCCGGTAATGAAGCGTATCCGCCCCCGTTCTATGGGACGTGCATACCTTATCCGGAAACGCACCTGTCATTTAACGGTTGTTGTTGGAATTCCGGCAGTAGACGTTGAGAACGATACGAAAGAGAAGGAGTAAACGTTGGGTCAAAAAACACATCCTTACGGTTTCCGTCTAGGTATTACCAAGCAATGGCTCTCTAACTGGTATGATGAACGTAATTTTGCCGCAAAACTTACAGAAGATCTGATGTTGCGCAAATATCTAAAAAAACGCTTATTCAATGCCGGCGTCGCAAAAACTGAAATAGAAAGAACATCTAAAGCGATTTCTATAACTATCCATACTTCCCGTCCGGGAGTTGTCATTGGCGCTAAAGGGAAAGAGGTTGATCAATTACGCGAAGAAATTAGAAAGCTGACCCAATTTGACGTAAACGTAAATGTTCTGGAGATTAAAAAACCAGAATTGAATGCATATTTAGTCGGTGAAAACATTGCTCAGCAATTGATTAAAAAAATGCCTTTCAGACGTATTCTAAAGCGCAGTATACAAAATACTATGCGCCAGGGTGCAGAGGGAATCAGGATACAGCTGTCCGGCCGTTTGGGCGGCGCCGAAATGGCGCGCAAAGAAACCATCCGGGAAGGACGTGTACCGCTTCACACCTTGCGTTCTGATATTGATTATGCTGAAGTTACAGCACACACAACATATGGTTGTATCGGTATCAAGGTTTGGATCTGTAACGGAGAAGTGTCTCTAATCAAATAGGAATGGAGTAACCTATGTTAATGCCTAGGAAGGTTAAATACCGGAAACAACATCGCGGACGCAGACAAGGCCTGGCCTATCGTGGCTCGACTGTCAGTTTTGGTGATTTTGGATTAAAAGCAATGGAAGAAACGTGGCTCACCAGCCGTCAAATCGAAGCTGCCCGTGTTGCAATATCACGTATTGTTCGTAAGCACGGCAAGATGTGGATCCGGGTTTTCCCTGACAAACCGGTATCAAAAAAGCCGGCTGAAACACGCCAGGGTAAAGGAAAAGGCGGTCCGGAATTTTGGGTAGCTGTCGTAAAACCAGGTCGAATCCTCTTTGAAGTTGAAGGTATTTCTGAAGAAATGGCAAAAGAGGCGTTTCGCCTTGCCACACATAAATTACCTATCAAAGCAAGGATGGTTGCTAGACGTGAGCTGGGAGGATAATATCATGTTATCAAAAACAGAATTAAAAGAATTAACAAAAGATGAAGTAATTGTCAAATTACGTGATGATGAGGACGCATTATTGAATTTTCGTTTTCAGCATGCATTACAACAGTTGGAAAACCCTACACAGTTACGTTACTTGAAACGGGAAGTTGCACAGCTAAAAACAATTCTTCATGAATATGAACTCGGATTGCGTAAATAACAGGAAGTTCAGAAATGACTTATACAAATCGTAAAGAAAAAATCGGTGTTGTTGTAAGCGACAAAATGGACAAAACGGTCACCGTGTTGGTTGAGCGACGAATAAAACATTCGGTATATGGCAAGTATATCAACCGTAGCCGGAAATTCATGGCCCATGACGAAAATAACACATGCCATATTGGTGATACCATTTCCATTGTTGAAATTAGACCAATGAGCCGAAACAAACGTTGGAGTGTACAGGAAATTATTGACCGTGCACCGGACGCGAAATAAGCATCAAAGTTGAAAGGCAGATAAGACATGATTCAAGTTGAAAGTAAATTAAAAGTTGCTGACAACACAGGTGCAAAAGTTGTACAATGCATTAAAGTATTGGGTGGAACCGGTCGCCGGTATGCAAGCGTAGGTGATACGATTGTTGTTACCGTAAAACAGGCGATACCGGGTGGAACAGCTAAAAAAAGTGATATTTCTAAAGCTGTCGTTGTCCGCACCAATAAAGAAATAGGTCGCCCGGATGGGTCCTACATTCGTTTTGATGAAAATGCCGTTGTGTTGATTGACGCACAGGGCGAGCCAATGGGAACCCGTATTTTCGGACCCGTTGCCCGGGAATTGCGTGAGAAGCATTACATGAAAATCGTATCAATGGCGCCTGAAGTACTGTAAGGAGAAAAACTGTGCATATCAAAAAAGATGACATAGTAAAAGTAATTGCGGGTAAATATAAAGGAAAAGAAGGCAAAATTTTAAAGGTCTATCTTAAAACCAATCGCGTAATTATTGAGGGCGTGAATTTGGTAAAACGCCATACTCGCCCTGATCAAAAGAACCCTCAAGGCGGAATTATTGAAAAAGAAGCTGCTATACATGCATCAAATGCTATGTTAGTTGTGAATGGAACGCCAACCCGTATAGGAACGCGCATTCTGAAAGATAACAGTAAAGAGCGTTATTCTAAGAAAACGGGTGAAACTGTGACTAAAGGGAAGTAGAAAAATATGAACGATATCCCAACATTACAAAAACTGTATAAAAAAGAGATCACCCCGCATCTTATAAAAACCTTCGGGTATAAGAATGTGATGCAGGTTCCAAAGTTGACGAAAATCACATTGAGCATTGGTTTAGGCAAAGCTCGTGAAGATAAATCCCAACTGGAACATGCAGTAGTAGATCTAACAACAATTGCCGGACAGAAACCGGTTATTACTTATGCGAAAAAAGCCATCAATACTTTCAAAATCCGTAAAGGCGATCCTGTCGGTATCATGGTTACACTGCGTGATGTCAATATGTATGAATTCTTAAACCGATTCCTCAATATTGCTTTACCGCGTGTCCGTGACTTTAATGGATTGTCCGACAAGGCCTTTGACGGACAAGGAAATTATTCTACCGGTATTACCGAACAGGTCATTTTCCCTGAGATTGATTATGATAAGGTGGATGTTATTCGCGGAATGAATATCACGTTTACAACCACATCGAAAACCGACCAGGAAGCGTACGAACTGTTTAAAGGATTCGGTTTTCCCTTTGTACGGCGTGAAGAAAAATAAGGATTGCAGTCGTTATGGCAAAAAAATCATTAATAGCAAAAGCTAAGCGCGAACCCAAGTTCTCAGCGCGGCAGTATTCACGCTGCACACGTTGCGGTCGTTCAAGATCCGTTTACCGGAAATTTGGATTATGCCGAATTTGTTTTCGTGAACTGGCTTTAAAGGGTGAAATCCCTGGCGTAACAAAAGCAAGTTGGTAAAAAGAGGTAACACATGGTATCAGATCCTATTGCAGATTTATTAACACGTATACGTAATGCGTGCAAAGCAGGACATCCTTGGGTAGAGATCCCGGCGAGTAAATTAAAAGCCAGGATATCTCTAGTGCTAAAGGAGAAGGGTTACATTAAAGATTTTATCTTGATAGAAGATGGTAAACAGGGAATGCTTCGTGTTTATTTGAAATATCAACAAGATGGTCGCCCTGTTATTTACAGCCTTGAGCGTGTAAGTAAACCTGGACGTAGAATATATGTAAAAAGTACGGATATTCCCCGCGTAAACAATGGTTTAGGCATCGGCATACTGTCGACATCTTATGGTGTGATCACCGATAAAGATGCCCGCAAAATGCAGATTGGTGGTGAATATTTGTGTAAGATATGGTAAGAGAGGATTATTATGTCGAGAGTCGGTAAAAAACCTATTCCGATCCCGGACGGCGTAACGGTTAATGTTAAAGATAGCGTTATTACAGTCAAAGGCCCCAAGGGCGAACTCGTAAAATCGTTTAATGAAGGAATCACCGTAAAAATCGACAATAACGAAGTGATTGTCGAGCGTTTGTCTGATGAAAAAAAATACAGAGCATTACATGGTCTGACCCGTGCCCTGATTAACAATATGATCATAGGGGTTTCCAAAGGATATGAAATTTCACTGCAGATTGTCGGTGTCGGCTTTCATGGTGAAGTAAAAAATAATAATCGTCTTTTACTTTCGTTGGGCTATTCTCATCAGATTTTGATGGATGCTCCGGAAGACGTTAGCTTTTCAGTAAAGCGTGATATTATTCAAGTATCCGGAATAGACAATCAGAAAGTCGGCGAGGTAGCTGCTCAAATTCGCAAATTTCGCAAACCCGAACCTTATAAAGGCAAAGGCATTCGTTATCTCGGTGAACAAGTTCGCCGTAAAGCAGGTAAAGCAGCCGGTAGCGTGTAATGCGGTATAGCGAAAACATGATAAAGGATCAATCATGAAAGATAAAAATAAACTAAAACGCCAAGCCAGGATGAAAAAGAAAGCACGGATAAAAAAACGTTTATCTGGAACTGCTGAACGTCCGCGTCTTGTTGTTTATCGAAGTAATATGCACATAAGTGCCCAGATAATTAATGATGAAACCCATGAAGTGCTTTGTTCAGCCAGCTCCTATGCTAAAGATCTTCGTGCATCATTAAAGAATAAAACAAAAACTGAATTAAGTGTTGGTGTTGGCAAAGACATTGCAAAAAAAGCAAAAGCCAAAAAGATCAAAACAGTTGTGTTCGATCGAAATGGTTTTATTTATCACGGACGAATCAAAGTACTGGCGGACGCATGTCGTGAAGTCGGTTTGGAATTCTAACAAAGGAGTAACGCGTTGAGATCAATTAACCCGTCAGAACTCGAATTGAGTGAAGGGAAATTAATAAAGCTGAATCGCGTCGCTAAGGTGGTTACCGGTGGCCGTCGTTTCCGCTTTAATGCTATTGTAGCAATTGGCGATGGAAAAGGTCATGTCGGAATCGGCTTAGGGAAATCTAATCTGGTAACCGATGCGATTAATAAAGGACGTGAAGAGGCAAAGAAAAACATTATTCGCGTACCTATTGTAAATGGAACCATCCCCTTTGAAATTACCGCAAAATACGGTGCGGCAAAGGTAATGTTAAAACCTGCATCTCCGGGTACCGGTATTATTGCCGGCGGTCCGGTCCGCGCTATTATGGAACAAGTGGGCGTACGTGACATTCTTGCAAAATCTATTGGCAGCCCGAATTCACATAACCTGGTAAAAGCAACTATGACCGCTTTGGAATTGTTGGAAGATGCGTATATGGTCGCCAAACGGCGAGGCGTGACCCTTCAGGAGGTTTTTAATTAAAATGGTAAAGAAAAAACAACTTAAAATTACACAAATTAAAAGCACAATCGGTTACCACAAGAAAACGAGCTTAATTATTGAATCATTGGGTTTAGGTAAGATCAGAAAAACTGTTATTTTACCGGATAATCCGGCAATTCGTGGTATGATTGAGAAAATCCCTCATCTCTTAGACGTCGAGGAGGTATCATGAGTTTATCAAAATTAACCCCTGCAAAGGGATCTGTTAAACAAAAAACTAAACGCTTGGGACGTGGCACCGCATCAGGAACCGGTACGACTGCCGGTCGCGGTATGAACGGGCAAAAATCCCGTAGCGGATCAAAACATCATCCCTGGTTTGAAGGCGGTCAAATGCCACTTCAGCGTCGGGTCCCTAAACGGGGATTTTCCAATAAACGCTTCCGTCAGGAATACCAAATTGTCAATGTGCAAGATTTAAATTTACTGGAAGATGTAAAAGTTATAAATGCAGATAGCCTTTTTGAATTCGGTTTGATCAAAAAATTGAATAAACCCGTTAAAATTCTGGGCTATGGTGAGATAACAAAAGCCATGGAAGTGACCGCTGATATGTTTAGTGAAACGGCTAAGGAAAAAATTGAAAAAGCAGGTGGAAAGGCGTTAGTATTATGATGCTGCAAAGTGTTCGTTCCATGTTTAAAATTCAGGAATTAAGACAACGACTGCTCTTTACCCTATTTATTTTGTTTCTATGTCGTGTCGGTGCCCATGTTCCCTTACCCGGAATTGATACAAAACTGCTGGCAATGGCTGCCTCAGGAATGGACAATACCTTACTGGGATTATGGGATATGTTTGCCGGCGGCGCATTTAAAAAAGCAGCGGTTTTTGCACTGGGTATTATGCCTTACATCAGTACCAGCATTATAATTACCTTGCTTGGTAGTGTTTTCCCTTATTTTCAACGCTTGAAAAAAGAAGGTGAAGCAGGACGGCGTAAAATCACACAGATCACCCGGTACGGTACAGTATTTTTAGCTGGTATGCAAGGATGGGCAGTTGCTAAATATCTGCAGAATTTACAGTCAAATTATCAATCTGTTGTTGTTCATCCCGGATTTGGATTTACCTTAATGACTGTCGTGGCGCTGATCACGGGAACTATTCTCCTGATGTGGCTGGGTGAACAGATCACAGACCGCGGTATTGGTAACGGAATTTCCTTAATTATTATGATTAATATTATGTCCCGGCTTCCTGCTACCATCGCTAATGAAGTTAGAATGCTTCAGGCCGGTGCGCGTGATCTTCTTATTGAAGTCATTCTTATCATTATTCTGGTTATTGTGATCGGATTTGTGATTTATTTGACGCAGGGAACACGAAAAATTCCTGTTCAATACGCAAAAAAAGTTATCGGCAGAAAAGTATATGGCGGACAGTCGACTCATATTCCGCTGCGAGTGAACAGCTCCGGCGTAATGCCAATTATCTTTGCACAAACCATTGTTTTTATACCTAATTCATTGCGGATGTTATTCACTAATGTGGAATGGATGAACCGCGGATGGTTTACTGTAGATAATTGGCCATATTGGGTATTGTACTCTATTATTATTGTTATGTTTGCGTACTTCTATACGGCAATTGCTTTTAATCCGACTGAAGTAGCGGACAATATGAAAAAGAACGGGGGATTTATTCCCGGTATTCGGCCAGGGAAAAAGACAGCCGAATATTTAGATAACATTATAACCCGGATAACACTGCCGGGTGCGATTATGCTGGCATTAGTTGCAATTATGCCCTATGTATTAATGAAGGTTTTTAATATTGATTATGCCTTGGCAAGCTTTTTTGGCGGAACATCTGTGATCATTTTGGTGGGTGTAGCATTAGATACACTGCAGCAAATTGAATCCCATTTGATCTCACGCCATTACGATGGCTTCATGAAATCAGGTAAGATCAAAGGAAGAAAACGCTTCTAAGTTAATTGACAAGAAGGCGAAGATGATTTATTATAAAACGGCTGAACAAATTGAGTTAATGCGAATTGCCGGTGGAGTTGTTCATGATACTTTGAATACGTTAGAAGCATGGATAAAGCCCGGTACAACTACCCGAAAACTTGATACTTTGGCCGAAGAGTATATTCGCTCGCACGATGCAGTACCCTCCTTTAAAGGGTATAACGGATTTCCGTCCACCCTTTGTGTCTCACGTAACGAAGAAGTGGTGCACGGAATTCCAAGCGATAATGTATTTCTGCATGATGGTGACATTGTCAGTATTGATTGCGGAGCGTTTATACATGGTTATCACGGCGATCATGCCCGTACCTATGCGGTTGGGGATATTTCGTTTGATAAGCGGAATCTTATGGATGTGACAAGGCACTGTTTAGCGCTGGGAATTGAAAAAGCATATCCCGGGAATCATCTTTCCGATATTGGCCACGCCATTCAGACCTACGCGGAGTTACAGGGATATTCTGTGGTGCGCGATCTGGTCGGACATGGTGTCGGTCAGCGGCTGCATGAAGATCCACAGGTCCCGAATTATGGTAAAACGGGACGTGGGATAGTATTGAAAGAAGGACTTGTAATTGCCATTGAACCAATGGTGAATATGGGAAAAGCCGGAGTAAGCACGCTATCAGATGGCTGGACAATAGTCACACGTGATCGTAAACCCTCCGCCCATTTCGAACATACATTGGCGATCACAAAAAAAGGTCCTGTAATTTTAACAAACGGCAAGTGATATGGTAAAACAAAAATCGATTAAAGTGGATGGAATCATTCTTGAGACACTGCCCAATGCATCATTTCGGGTTAAGCTCGAAAATGATCATGAGGTATTGGCGCACATTTCAGGTAAAATGAGAATGCATTACATCAAAATTTTATCAGGAGATAAGGTTTCACTCGAATTATCACCATATGATTTGTCAAGAGGACGTATCGTATACCGATACAAATAACCATAGAAGGACGATCCTGAAATAATGGATAATGAAAGAAGGATAATATCGTGAAAGTAAGAGCGTCAGTAAAAAAGATGTGTGATAAATGCAAGATTATTCGTCGTAAAGGCGTTGTCCGAGTGATTTGTCCCAATAAAAAACATAAACAACGACAAGGTTAATCAGGAGGTAAATATTGGCTCGTATAGCAGGTGTAGATTTACCCAAAGATAAAAAAGTCAAAGTTTCTTTGACCTATATTTTTGGTATTGGACGGTCAGTCGCGATACATATTTTGGTTGATGCGAAGGTTGATCCGGAAATCAGAGTAAGAGATCTATCCGATGATCAGGTTGCTTCAATTCGAAAAGTTATCGCTGATGACTATAAAGTAGAGGGTGCATTAAGGACGGAAACGACCATGAACATTAAACGTTTAATGGATATTGGTTGTTATCGCGGAGTACGGCATCGCCGTGGCTTACCGGTTCGTGGACAGAATACAAAAAATAATGCACGAACACGTAAAGGCAAGAAAAAGGCCGCAATCAAGAAAAAACGCACAATTTAAGAGTTAAGCCCTAGGAGATTGAATTGGCTAAAAAACAAAAAGTTAGACGTAAGAAAAGAAAAGTAAAAGTAGATCCGGATGGGATTGCTTTTATTAAAGCAACTTACAATAATACGGTAATAACTCTCGCAGATCAATACGGGAATACCATTGCATGGGCAACAGCCGGTCGTGTTGGCTTTAAAGGGTCACGTAAAAGTACGCCATTTGCCGCAGGTCAGGCAGCTCAACTTGCCGCAGAAGAAGCAATGGATGCCGGTTTAGCTCGCGTAGAAGTTAGAGTAAAAGGCCCGGGCGGAGGACGCGAAATGGCGATTCGTTCCCTGGCATTAGCAGGATTGCAGGTTACGGCAATCAAAGATGTAACACCGATTCCGCATAATGGGTGCAGACCACCCAAGCGTCGAAGAGTTTAGGAGAATATTCATGGCAAGATTTACAGGCCCAAGAGGCAAAGTCTGTCGTCGTTTAGATTACCCGTGTTTTGAATCTCCCAAGTTTACGCGGATAAATAAAAATTATCCCCCGGGAGAACATGGACCCACTTCACGCAGACGTTTATCAGATTATGGTATTCAGATGCGCGAAAAACAACGTATTAAATACACCTATGGTATTTTAGAAAAACAATTTAGAAATTATTTTAAAAAAGCTGACTTAAAAGAAGGCATTACAGGACATATTCTGTTACAAATGCTGGAATCACGTCTTGACAATGTAGTATACCGCATGGGATTTGCTCCCACACGCCGTGCCGCACGTCAACTGGTTACCCATGGTCACTTCTTGGTAAATAATCGCAAGGTTAATATTCCTTCATTTAATGTAAAGGAAAATACCGAGATCCGTGTCCGGGATAAAAGCAAGCGTATTCCTATTATTCTTGATTCAGTTAAACGCATTAAAGGGGACCATGCTTTATCTTGGTTGTCCCTTGATAAAGCAAAATTAATTGGTATGTTCATGCAAATTCCGGAACGTAAAGAAATTCCTGAAGAATTTAATGAACAATTAGTTATTGAGTTATATTCTAAATAAAAACAAAAAAAATAAGGAATTGGAATAATGCCTAACTTTCAAATTCCGGATAAGATTAAAGTCGATCGAGATTCTTACTCCGACAGCTACGGAAAATTCACTATTGAACCCATGGAACGCGGGTTTGGTGCTACCGTAGGTAATGCTTTACGGCGAATCATGTTATCATCTGTTCCGGGCTGTGCAATTACAGCTATTCGCTTTGAAAGCGTACTTCACGAGTTTTCAACCATTGAAGGTGTGCTGGAAGATGTTACCAGTGTCATTCTGAATTTAAAACAGGTGAAGTTGGACCTTGAAGAATCAAAACCTGTAAAAGTAAGTTTGAAATTACAGGGTCCAAAAGAAATCAAAGCAAAAGATCTAAACGCGGATAATCCGAATGTTACAATTATGAATCCGAATTTTCATATTATGAATATTCAGGAAGAAAAAGAAATAGACATGGCGATTTGGTTTGGACGCGGACGCGGTTACTTCCCTTCGGAAAAGAATCGTGCTATGGATGCTCCAGTGGATACTATCCCTATTGATTCCATTTTTTCACCAATCCTGAAAGTAAATTTCAATGTTGAAAAACTTCAGTCAGGTGTTAAAGAAAATTTGGAAAAATTGACGTTTGAGATTTTTACCGATGGTTCCATGACTCCGGATAATGCGCTTTCCTATGCCGCAGATACGATGATCAATCATTTAAATCCGTTCTCAGAATTAAAATCAAAGAACATTATTGAACCGGAAGAACAGGTAAATGAAGAGATACTTCGTATCCGCAAACAGCTTGATCGCAGCATCGATGAGCTTGAACTTTCCGTACGTTCATACAACTGTCTGCAAGCAGCAGATATCCGTAAAATCTCGGATCTTGTTGTTAAAGAAGAACAGGAAATGTTACGGTATAAGAATTTTGGCCGTAAATCCTTAAATGAACTGGTTGCAAAGCTGGATGATCTCGGATTACGCTTTGGGATGGATGTTATACCGTACAAGAAAGATATGAATAAATAAGGAACGCAGATAAATGAGACATCAAAAACGAGGAAGAAAACTTGGACGCAGTGCAAGCCATAGAAAAGCTATGTTATCTAACATGGCGACATCGGTTTTTCTTCATAAACAAATAAAAACTACAGAAGCAAAAGCAAAAGAAGTACGTCGATTGGTTGAACGCCTTATTACATACGGAAAAAAAGGAACTACTCACGCACGCCGACTGGCATTTGCTATTCTGCGTGATAAAAAAGTGATAGGTATTTTATTTGATGAAATTGCACCAACATATGTGAACCGTCAGGGCGGATATACGCGTATTATCAAATTGGGTTATCGTCCAAATGATACCGCCAAGGTCGTATTGCTACAATTGGTGGATTTCTTTGGTGATGAAAGTAAAAAAGAAAAGAAAAAGTCAACTGCCAAAAAAACAGCTTCTAAATCTGCAGCAAAAAAAGCTACAGAAACAGATATCCCTGCAGAAACACCGACTGAAAAAGCAACTAAAGACGATGTAAAAGAAGTTGTTGAAGAAGTTGAAACAAAAGAAGAAACAAAAACAGAAAAAGCAAATGCTAAGCCCGAAGAAGAAAATAAAGCGGATGAAAAACCTGCTAAAGGCAAAAAATAATGCTTTTGCTGTAAGAATTAGAAATATTGAAAAACCTCTCTGTTTTGGCAGAGAGGTTTTTTTATATTTTAGAGCAGGTATGAACTACGGTAATAAAAAAACAGTAAAAATATAAAAACCGGAAGAATAGAAACATGAAACGTTTTATCCCTATGTCAATTCACCTGTCAAACAACTATTCCAGCAATCCTTAAAGTCCTCTATTTTCTTGAACATTCATGTTTTTATCTCTATATTAACCCGAAATATAAAAATATTAATGCTAAAACTATGATTTCTGAAAAGAAAAAAGAGAATATATTAAATAAAGCTGTGCATTTCTTTTTTGTTCGAGATATGAACAAAACAACACCGTTCCGTCGGTTTTTGCAGAAAAGCGGATGGATGACGTATCTAACCTTAAAAGACTTTTCCAATAATATGTGTCACGTGCATTCAGGCAGTCTTGCCTTTGTCACGATTTTATCACTTATTCCTATGTCGGTACTAATTTTCAGTATTGCCGGTATTTACGGACTGGGTAATCTGGTAATTGATTATGTTGAGAATAATATATTTCCATATCTGATGCCAGAGTTTCACGAGCAACTTGCTCTTTGGTTAGAGAATAATATTTCACGAGATGCTTTTCGCGCATTAGGCACTACCGGTCTGGTAAATCTTGTTGCCATTATCGGATTGATCATTGCCGGGACCGCCATACTGGTAATATCTGAACGTATATTTAATGAGATCTGGCGTGTAAAAAAAGGGGGAAATTACCTTCATAAAATAACCGGATTTTGGATATTTTTTACAATATCTCCCTTGTTAATTCTTGCTAATACCTACATTAAAAATTTTCTGATGCCGGTCGGAGGGTTCATGGATATAATGATCCAGCAAAATGGGATTGTCACCTTTACCTACAACCGTCTGATTCCTTTCCTGATCACCCTCTTTATAATGGTAATGCTGAATATGATTATGCCACGTGCGAAAGTGCTATTTAAAAGCGCCCTTATTGGCGGTATATTTTCTGCGCTTTTATGGGAATTTTCAAAGAACTTCTTTTATTTATATATTCTGCGTATGACAACAGTTACCAGTTTTTACGGCTCCTTATCGACAATTCCCGTATTTATGATTTGGATGTATTTAACCTGGATGATCGTTCTGTTGGGTGCAGAAGTAGCGTATACATTCCAAAATCGCCGCTTGATCACCAATCTTTATAGAGGGTATTTAAGCTCAGACACCCATTATACTCACGCGTATTTGGGCGTTGCCCTTCTGATTTGGATGAATTCATTTTATCGCCGGGGAAAAACGATCCCAACCCTTGATAAATTCTGTGATTTTATCGGTGTACGATTAAATACTATGACAGAAGTTTGTGAGAAATTACTTAAACTGGAATATGTCGATTCTGTGCGCAGCGATATCCCGCGTTATGTGTTTGCACAGAATCCGGAATATATTCACTTAAATGATGTCATGGATTATCTGCTCAAACTTGAATTTTCCTCGGAATATAATATACGGAACGATAAAGCT
>JAUXEL010000067.1 GCA_030620575.1 Fidelibacterota bacterium | reverse complement strand
TATTTTTTATTATCTGCGCAGTAATTTTCTTTACCGGATGCAATAATCAGGTGGAAGAAGAATACTTCGATTTTAATGATACCGTAGATATTGCCATAGGAGAAACCCTTTACGAAAGCGACAGTTTGTGGGTCAGACTGGACAGTATCACGGAAGACAGTCGCTGTCCGGAAGGCGCAATGTGTTTCTGGGTTCCCCGCGTGGTTGCCTGGTTTACTTTTAGCTATCGCGGACAAACACAATCTCTGATGTTCTCCACAGATTCCTGCATGGAACACACCCTTTTTAATCCTCCCGTCTTGTTCTCATATATGCCTATACGATTCATTATTACTAAAATTTCACCTTATCCGGTAGCAGGTGAGACAATACGAGAACAAGATTACCGCATTTATTTTGTTTTAAATCGGGATTTCATAGTAGTCTATAAACCCAATATCTATCTTTACCCGGAGAAGAAAACAACGCTCTCGGTATCGTTAGATTTTCCGCATGGCGGCAAAGTAACCGTCTCTGATCCGCCGTATCCCGCGGACTGGCAAAATATCAGCGTAACGCCGGACGGACTTATTAATAAACAACACACATATTTGTTTTATGAAGCAGAATTACCCGATTTGTGGCAATATTCAGATGGTTGGGTCATTCGGCGACAGCATTTACCCTTGTTCTTTACAACGAATTTGGAAAAATACGGATTTAATGAACGGGAAATTCAGGACTTCATGGAATATTGGATCCCCCGCCTGAAAAATGCACCGTATTATGCCATTTATCCGCAGCATACCGCTATGGTCAATCAGGCAATTTCCCTGAATATCAGTCAGCGGCCTGATGCGCTCCTGCGTTTGTTTTACGTGATTGAAGGAATGAACGGGTATTTTGCACTGCCGGAACCGGATGTTCCGGAATTTACGCGGAAGGGTTTTACTGTTGCTGAATGGGGAGTGGTGCTGAAGAAATAGTTGAATAGTTGAAAAGTTGAATAGTTGAAAAAAAGAATCGAGAATCAATTTGCCTCCCTCGAAGTATTGGGGGCGGACAAGAAAGACCTTCCAGCTGGAGTTCGAAAGCAGAGAGAACCTGCTGAATGGTCGAAAAGTCGAAGAATTGAATGTTGATCCGTCCTCGTACCGATCCCCGAAACATCGGGGCGAAGGCGGACGAAGGCGGATAAACAGTAAAAAAAAGTCATATATAAATCTGTCATTTCGACCGTAGTTCGCCGTAATGCAATGAAGGCGGACGAAGCGGAGAAATCTATCCACAAATAGGATACGATTATAATACACGCCTATTCTAACTTCTAAGTCCTTTCCCTGACATCAGTGTCTTAAACTTTAGCAAATTATTTATTGTTAATAATATGGAACTAATTTACATTATAATCATTTGAAAGATTGTTAATTAAATAAATGAGTTTAACCAACGGGATGAGTAATGAAGCGTATTTTGTCTTATATTATTGCAATTACTGCTGCAGTCATCTTTTTTTATAGCTGTAATTTATTTGTTTCGGACAAAGATGCCTTTGACTTTGGCGATACGGTCAATATTGCTATTGGAGAAACCCTTTACGAAAGCGACAGTCTGTGGGTGCGTTTAGATAGCATCATCGAGGACAGTCGCTGTCCGATGTATTTAAGTACGGCGGATACCGGTCGTGTTGTCGCATGGTTTTCTTTCGGGATAAATGATACGGTCCAGCATTGGATGTTTTCAACAGATTCAATACGAGCACGGGTGATATGGGAATATCCGGATAGCAGATTTTCTACAATGGGATTTCCCTCCGGGATGTATTTTTGGTTTACAATAGTCAACGTATTACCTTATAGGGTTATGGATGAAATCATTCGAGAGCGGGATTACCGAATATCGTTTGTAATGGACCCGGATGTTATAATCATCTTGAAACCCAATATCTACCTCTATCCCAAACTCACAACAAAACTGGATGTCTCCTTGGAATTTCCTTTGGGGGGCGAAGTCACCGTGTCCGACCCGGCCTATCCTGAAATGTGGCAAGATATCAAGGTTACACCTTCAGGAAAGATCAACAGAGAACATGATTTTCTATTCTATGAAGCCGCATTGCCGGATAAATGGCAATACGACGAAGGTTGGTCGGTTAAGCAAGGCGGACTGAGAATATTTTTTGAAGATAACCTAAAAGATTATGGTTTTAATATGCGTGAGATAGCGGATTTTACGGAATATTGGATCCCCCGATTGAAAAACTCACCCTATTATGTCATCTACCCACAGCACACAGCTAAAATTGATGAAGTTGTAACACTGGATATTAGCAAAACACCAAGATCCATTTTCCGTCTTTTTTATGTGATCAAAGAAATCCCGGAATTTGAGGATATGTTCACACCGCACATACCGGATTTTGAACGAACAGGATTTACTGTGACCGAGTGGGGAGTAGTACTGAAGAAATAGTTGAATAGTTGAAAAAAAGAATCGAGAATCAATTTACCTCCCTCGAAGTATTGGGGGCGGACAAGAAAGACCTGTCGGCTTGGTCGACCGTAGGGAGAAAGACGACTGGTCGGAAGTGCTCATAACGCACAACTCGTACGTAACATGTAGGGGCGAATAATCATTCGCACGGATGATAAACAGAAACATAGTAAAGATAAGGTAGTCTGCTCTTTGTAGCTTTCTTGAGCACCGAAGGTTCACCGTAGGTGATGGAGAAGAGCCTTGTCTTAACAGTGTAAAGACGCCATGGCTTGTGTCTCAAAATGAAATTTAAATCTAAAGGATTAGTCCATGAAAAAATTCTTTATACTCCTTATCATTATCATCACAGCGGTGATTGTTTTCCCTGGATGTAATTTTACCCTTAATCCTTATAATGACTACGACTATTTAGATACAGTAAATATTGCAGTCGGTGAGAAACTATATCAAAAGGTCGGCGAATGGACTCAACTTGATAGTATAACTTTTGATTTACCAGATAGTAATTTACATGCATGGTTCACGTGTCAAATCCAAGATTCTATAGTCAAAGTTGATTTTAATTCCGGTGGTTATGAATTATACTATTTGGGTGATCATTATAGTTATTTCTTCTCTTTTTACTGTATGGACTTTGAATTGGTAGCTCGAGGTGATTCCGCAAATTCTAATGACTATATAGTGAACTTTATTGTTAATGCCGGACTGGAAATAATACAAGTTGAGAAACCCAATATCTACCTCTATCCAGAAAAAAAGACAAAAATGACAGTTTCGCTGGAGTTCCCTTATGGTGGCGAAGTGACTGAATCTATTCCTTAATATCCCAAGAAATGGAAAAATATACGAATTAAGCCGAATGGAACGATCAATCGAAAATATGAATTCCTTTTTTATGAAGCCGATCTGCCCGATGTTTGGCAATACGATGCGGGTTGGGTGATTGCGCAGGCAGATCTTCCGTTTTTCTTTGCAATGAATTTGAGGAACTACGGCTTTAACAAAAAAGAGATTTACGACTTTATAGATTATTGGATCCCGCGTCTGAATGATGCGCCGTATTATGCTATATGGCCGCAACACACTGCTCAGGTTGATCATGTAATTCCATTGAAACTCAGCCAACAAGCCGATTCCCGCTTGCGCCTGTTCTATATCATCAGGGATATGACCGAATATGTCGAATTAAAGGAACCTAATATACCTCCTTTCGAACGTAAAGGATTTGTCGTAACGGAATGGGGAGGATCGTTGGAATAACTGGTGACTGGAAAATATTTAATTTGGAATTATTTAAATTCGATGTGTAGGGAACAGGCACATGTCCGGCGTATCCGCCAGCTGGCGGAGAAGACTGATGCCTGTTCCTTTTTAACAAAAATCAATTTGTTATCCTGATAATCCCAACACGTCATCCCGGAAAAGTTGCCAGCGGCAAGTTTATCCGGGATCTCATATATACAACTATCATTTCAATTTTAGAGTGACCCAACTGTTTAGATCCCGGATCCATGCTACGCCTACGGCCTCGCCATGGCGAGCACGTCCGGGATGACATTATTTATATTTATCCCACCAAAATCTGTCATCCTGAACGTAGTGAAGGATCTATTCATGATTTAGTGTTTTGTAACATGAATAGATCTTTCCCCGATGTTTCGGGACTCAAGATGACAGTTCATAATGCTACTATATTATCCGTGTAATCTGCGAAATCTGTGGTTTTCCTTATCTTTGTTAGTAATTTCTAATAATCATCAACAAATTGAATAAAAAATGACCTTATTCATTGATTTTTTTTCTGTCAAAACGAGCAATCATTTATTAGATTTACCCGAGTTCTGTATCTGTTTATTTCGGGGGAAAAATAAGGATGAGAATGAATCAAAAATCTAAAATAAAATAAAGCGATAGAAGGTCAATGAAAGCAACATTAGTTTTGGAAAATGGGATGAAATTTGAAGGTACCGCCTTTGGCACACCCAAATCCACCTCCGGTGAAATTGTCTTCAATACCGGTATGGTAGGATATCCCGAAGCACTGACAGATCCATCGTATTACGGTCAAATATTGACATCCACCTATCCCTTGATCGGGAATTACGGCGTCCCGGCGGAGTCTGACGGAGCTATTACTACAAAACATTGGGAATCGCCCCGCATTCAGGCCTTTGGTTTTATCGTCAGCAATCTTTCGGATACTTACAGCCACTGGAATGCGGATATGAGTCTAAATACCTGGCTAAAAAAAGAAGGCATTCCGGGGATCACGGGAATTGATACCCGCGCGTTGACCAAAGTCCTACGGGAAAGCGGGACCATGTTGGGAAAAATAATTATTAATGATAAAGATATCGATTTTTACGATCCGAACAAGGAATTGCTCATCGAAAAAGTTACGGTAGATGCCCCTGTTAAACACGGAAAGGGCGATAAAACGGTGCTTTTACTTGATTTTGGATGCAAGAACAGCATTATCGCCAATGTAGTAAAACGCGGTTTCAAGGTGATACAGGTACCCTACCATTATGATTATTCTTCAATCCAATATGATGGTATTGTACTGTCAAGCGGACCGGGAGATCCGGCGCAATATCTCTTTATGACCGAAAAGATCAACAATTTTATGACCGAACGCAAACCGATATTAGGTATCTGTCTCGGACATCAGTTGCTTGCCCTGACAGTCGGGGCGAAAACCTATAAATTGAAATACGGACACCGGAGTCAAAACCAGCCGGTGCTGGACCGTCTGACACGTAAAGCCTATGTTACCACGCAAAATCATGGCTATGCCGTAGATATGAAAAGCATTCCCTCCAATTGGATATCCTGGTTCGAAAATTTGAATGACGGTACCAATGAAGGGCTGTGGCATAAGAATTTACCCATTTTATCAACCCAGTTTCATCCGGAAGCCATGCCGGGGCCGGTAGATACCGCATTTGTATTTGATGAATTTAAACGGTTTTTTTAAGCCGAATAAGGATTTGAATGAAAAAAACAGTAAAAAAAGCAGTTATTCTCGGCTCCGCGGCAATAAAGATCGGAGAAGCGGGTGAATTTGATTATTCCGGTTCACAGGCTATTAAAGCCCTCAAGGAAGAAGGGATTGAAACTGTTCTCATTAATCCCAATATTGCGACCATTCAAACATCCGATTACCTCGCGGATAAAGTATATTTACTGCCGGTTACCGTTGAATTTGTTGAAAAGATACTGAAAAAAGAAAAACCGGACGGCATTTTGCTTGGTTTTGGGGGACAGACTGCCCTGAATTGCGGTCTGGAACTCTACGATAAAGGCATTTTGAAGAAATACGGGGTAAAAGTACTTGGCACCCCGGTTGAAACCATCCAGAACACCGAAGACCGTGAAAAATTTAATCGGGAACTCGATAAAATACATGTTCATTATCCAAAAAGCAAAGCAGTGGGAACTGTCGATGAAGCACTTGCCTTTGCCGATGAGCTCAACTATCCCGTTATGTTGCGTATTGCTTACGCATTGGGCGGGCTGGGCAGCGGTGTATGTAAAAATAAAGAAAAATTGATAGACCGCGCCGGAAAGGCTTTCAGTTATACGTCACAGATCCTGATCGAAGAGTATCTCGGCGGCTGGAAAGAAATAGAATACGAAGTGGTTCGCGATAAATACGACAATTGTATCACGGTATGCAACATGGAGAATGTTGATCCGCTCGGTATTCACACCGGGGAAAGCATCGTTGTCGCGCCCAGCCAGACCCTTACAAATTCAGAATATCATAAATTACGTGAAATCGGGATTCGCGTGATACGGCATCTTGGGGTGGTCGGCGAATGCAATATTCAATATGCCCTGGATCCACACTCGGAAGATTACCGGGTGATCGAGGTGAATGCGCGTTTATCCCGGAGTTCTGCTCTTGCATCGAAAGCCACCGGATATCCTTTGGCTTTTATTGCCGCGAAGCTCGGACTGGGATACGGTCTGCACGAACTGTCGAATGCTATTACGGCAACCTCCGCGTTTTTTGAACCGGCGCTGGATTATATTGTGGTGAAGATGCCGCGCTGGGATTTGAAAAAATTCCGGAATGTTTCCCGGCGTATTGGTTCGTCGATGAAATCTGTGGGCGAGGTAATGGCCATCGGCCGTAATTTTGAGGAAACCCTTCAAAAAGCTATCCGCATGTTGGGAACAGGGGCACGGGGACTGGTGGCAAATGACAAATTTGCCATTGCTTCACTGGAAGATTCTCTGATGAAACCCAGCGACGAACGTCTGTTTGCAGTTGTAGATGCTTTTTCTCAGGGATATTCTATTGATAGGGTATATGATTTGACGAAAATTGATAAATGGTTTCTGCATAAGATCAAAAATGTTGTGGACGTTTCACTGCGACTCGAAAAAGGTGAAAAATTAAATGATGATGTTTTGCTATACGCAAAGAAATTAGGTTATTCCGATGAGCAGTTGGCTATATTGACCAATACTAAAGAAGAAAAAATTTATTCTATGCGTCAAAAAGCGGATATTCATCCCGTGATCAAACAAATTGATACCGTTGCGGCAGAATATCCCGCAATGACCAATTATCTGTATTTGACCTATGAAGGTATCAGTGATGATTACACCGAAAAACTTGATGACGGTGTGGTTATTCTTGGCAGCGGTCCCTACCGTATTGGATCAAGCGTGGAATTCGACTGGTGCTGCGTGATCGCGGGTAAAACAGCCCGTGAAAACGGCAAAAAAGCCGTCATGATCAACTGTAATCCCGAAACAGTCAGTACCGATTACGATGAATTCGACGCGCTGTTTTTTGAGGAGCTGACCTTTGAAACTGTGCGTGAAATATATCAAAAAATAGATCCCGAAGGCTTGATCTTGTCGATGGGCGGTCAAATTCCCAACAATCTTGCGGTACGCTTACATGAAAACGGCATGCGGATATTGGGAACCGGTCCCGAATCAATCGATCGCGCGGAAAACCGCAGCCTTTTTTCTGCCATGCTGGATGAACTGGAGATTAAGCAACCGGAATGGAAGACACTGAAAGACACAGAAAGTGCACTTGCCTTTGCTAATAATGTCGGATACCCCGTTCTGGTTCGTCCTTCTTATGTGCTATCCGGGGCTGCGATGGCCGTGGCAACCGGCGATAAGGAATTAAAGAAATTTTTACAGGCAGCTGCAGATATTTCACAGGAATATCCTGTCGTTATCAGTAAATTTTATGAAAATGCCAAGGAACTCGAATTCGATGCTGTAGCACAAGACGGTAAAATTATTTGTTATGCCATCTCTGAGCATGTAGAAAATGCCGGAGTGCATTCCGGTGATGCAACTTTAGTGCTGCCTCCGCAACGTACGTATTTTGAGACCGAACGCCAGATTCGAAAAACGTCCGCGGATATTGCCAGGAATTTACATATTAACGGTCCTTTTAATATCCAGTATATCGCAAAAAATAATGAAGTCCGCGTTATTGAATGCAACTTGCGTGCTTCCCGTAGCTTTCCCTTTGTTTCCAAAACGTTAAAAAAGAATTTTATTGAGATTGCGACAAAGATCATTTTGGGACAGCAGCAAAAAAAGATACGGATCCCCTTGTATGATTATGAATATGTAGCTGTCAAGGCGTCGCAATATTCCTTTACCCGACTGCGGGGAGCCGATCCCGCCACCGGTGTTGAAATGACATCTACCGGTGAGGTTGCCTGTCTCGGTGATAATTTCCACGAAGCCTTTTTAAAATCGCTGATATCCGTCGGATTTATATTTCCTTTAAAAAATGTCCTTATTTCATCCGGTCCCATGGCATCCAAAGAAGAGATGCTCGATGGCATAAAAACAATTTCTGATATGGGTATTAATATTTATGCAACAGGAGGCAGTTCCGACTTCCTGAATATGCATGGTATTCCAAATAAGACTTTACACTGGCCTCTTGACAAAATACAGCCGAATGTAATTGATCATCTCAAACGCGGTGAATTTGATCTTGTAATAAACATACCGAAAAATTACAATGAAGATGAACTGACAAATGATTATATCATCCGCCGTACCGCGGTGGACCATGCTATTCCCCTGATCACCAACAGACAGGTTGCCATGCGCCTTTTTGAAGCTTTGGCCGACACATCTATGGACGAACTCAAGATAAAAAGCTGGGACGAATATAGCGTTTAATACAAGTAAAAAGACAAAAGTAAAACTTGTCCTCCGTAGGCCCGACCCTTCGGGGGCGAAGGAGGAAGG
>JAUXEL010000032.1 GCA_030620575.1 Fidelibacterota bacterium | reverse complement strand
CTCGGCACTCGTTTCTCGTCACCCGTCACTCGTTATTCGTCACTCGTCACCCGTCACTCGTTATTCGTCACCTTGATTTATTTTATCAATCTTTTAATTTTCTTTCCCAAGACTTCCGCCATACGATTTTGTCCAAGGTCAGTGAGATGAATCCCATCGACGGTGCCTTCAACAGGTACAGGTCTGATTTTTTTGGCAGGTAAATAATGCAGATTCTTATGGTCACGCTTTACGCGGAAATAGATGGCTTCAATTTCATCATTTTTCGCTGTGATCTCCTGATATACCATCAAATTATGCCAGGCATCCTCAGGCATAATATTGGGAACAAGCAATAGGGGAGTATCGGGTCGCTTTTCCAGCATGGAACGGATAACTTTTTCGGCACGGTCCCGTATCATGTCCAAATTCATGTTCGGGAAGCAGTCGAATACATAACAGTCCGCATCAATAGTCGCAATATAATCCATTATCTCCGGATCCATGTGTCCGTTTCCCGAGAATCCGAGATTAATGGTTTCAACATTCAGTTTTCTGCCGATAATAGCCGGATATGCCATTCCGGGACGGGAAACACATCCTCCCTGCGTTATGCTGGTGCCGTAAAAAACAACGGGTACCCTGTCCCGTTCAACACCTTTAATTACAGCATCCTCATTGATCCCGATCGATAGCTGTTTGAGTCCGTCATATAAAGGACAATACAGCAGATATTCCCGGGATTCGCCATTTAAATTATGTATTAATTTTGTTGTATTAAGAACCTTATACGGTTTTCCCGTAGCAACAAAGTACCAGGTTTTATCGCTGTGAACATATAGGTCAACACCGCGGATCCCGGTTCCGGGCATATGGACCATATGGAAATCATTCAGAAGTTCCCACCGCACATGAATTTCCGTAGCATCCGTAATGAAATGGGCGGCAATTCCGGCACTGTTCCGACTTAGATCCCAAACCGGTTTATGCACCTGATTTTCAGCCTCCCGGGGAAGGCGACTGAAAGGGGGAGTATTATCAAAGGCTATACCCTCAAGATAGGGAGTAGCATCATAAAAAACAGGTTCTGCCGCGAATAATATGCAAGAACTGATGCAAAACAGGACAAGAAAAAGCCATTTCATATTTAACCTCATGATCTATACTATATTTTAACGAAAAAATCATTAGAAAATAAAGTAAAAAAAGTTAAATTTCATAGATGCAAAAGATAAAAAAATACCTTCTCGTGATTATTTTACTGCTCGGTGTAATTCCGGCATTTTCTCAAGTTGTCAGTTTTCGCCTTACGGCATCCAGTGAATCTCAAAATGTTTTTGCATCCAGTCTGTACGGCGCGAAATGGATGTCCCTAAATCACTTTTTTAAGACCTATGGAGAAATCAATTCGATAAACACCGAGAATTGGACATTAACGGCAACCTTGTCGGGAAAAGAATATATTTTTTATGCTAATTCCACATTTTACCAGATTAACGGGAAATGGTACCATTTGCCGACCACGGTAGAGCGCTTGAGTTACGGTCTGTACATTCCCGAGGCGGAATTTATCCGTATATTAAAACAGGAAGCCTTTCCAAAGGTGCAGTATAATCCTACAGATCGACATTACATTTTATCGCCATCGGATTTTTCTATTACGGACATTACTCTGCGTGAAATGAAAAACGGCACTATTGTGCGCATAAAGACCAATACAACATTTCGCAAAGAACACTGCCGGGTCTGGCAAGGCAATAACCAATATTTATATATATCCATTTACGGCGCGTCAGCCAATATGAATAAACTTTCCCGCAAATATTCCGCTGGTGTGATTCGGGAGATCATTCCGATCATGGCGAAAGATATGCTGCAATTCAATGTCAAGATGCGGATGAAAATAGACGGTCTGGATTATTTTATTGATTCCCAAAGCGGGGACATTGTTATTAGTCTGCGTCACTCATACCAGAAGAGCGCAACGCCGATAAATGAGACACAAATTAAAAATCGATGGCTGATAGATACCATTGTGATCGATCCGGGTCACGGTGGAAAAAAATCACCGGGTGCCATTGCGCCGGACGGAACCATGGAAAAGGATATTGCACTGGATGTGTCCCGTCGTTTGGGACGCCTTCTTGAAAGTAAACTTGGCGTGAAAGTGGTTTACACCCGCGAAAAGGATATTTTTGTTCCTCTCTGGCAACGCCCGAAAATCGCAAATGAAGCCGGCGGAAAACTTTTTATCAGTATCCATTGCAATTCGGTAGAGTCATCCCGTCCCTACGGAACCGAAACCTATTTGTTATCACCTAAAAGCACCGAGAAGTCCATAGAAATTGCTGCCCGGGAAAATAAGGTTATTGAACTTGAAGAAGATCAGGAGCGCTATAAAAAGTTGCTTTCTCCGGAACAGTACATTTTATCAACTATGGCGCAAAGTGTGTATATGAAAGATAGTGAAGCATTAGCTCAGGCAGTTGAATCAAACTATAAGAATCGCATGGGCTGCCGTACGCGCGGTGTAAAACAGGCAAGCTTTATTGTTTTGATCGGTCCGGCAATGCCGGCTATCCTGACTGAAATTGGATTTATATCAAACTGGGGCGAGTTAAAGAATTTAAAAAAGGATTCCTATCGGCAGGAAGTTGCTTATTCTTTGTACTTAGCGATCAGCGATTTCAAGAAAAACCAAGAACGCGAAATAAAAGATCATTAAATGAAAAACACAAATGGACCCATCGGTATTTTTGACAGCGGACTCGGCGGACTGACCGTTTTTAATAACATCAGTAAACGTCTGCCGGATTATGATTATTTGTATTTGGGTGATACCGCGCGAACTCCTTACGGAACGCGTTCATTCGAAACTATTTACCGCTATACTTTGCAGGGAGTTACAGCTTTGTTTGACGCAGGATGTTCCCTGATCATTCTGGCTTGCAATACCGCTTCGGCAAAAGCACTCAGGACCATTCAGCAGCGGGATTTGCCTGCCCGTTATCCGGACCGCAGAGTTTTGGGCGTAATTCGTCCCAGTGTGGAAATGGTAGGCGGAATCAGTATAACAGGAAAAGTCGGGTTATTTGGCACCAGCGGAACGGTAAAATCCGATTCCTATTATCTGGAACTTGAAAAATTGTTTCCGGCCATTACCCTGTACCAGGAAGCCTGCCCCATGTGGGTGTCGCTGGTAGAGAACAATGAAGTTGCCACTCCCGCGGCAGACTATTTTGTTCAACGGCATGTGGAAGCATTGTTGGCACGAGATGAAAATATTGATACGATCATACTTGCCTGTACCCATTATCCGCTGCTGCTTCCGCTTATACGAAAATATGTGCCGGAACATATCAATATAATGGATCAGGGACCGCTTGTGGCTGACCGACTGGAAAATTATTTGCAGCGTCACCCTGAAATTGAGACCCGTTGCCGCAAAGGGGGAGAACAGCATTTTTTGACTACCGGATCGCTTGAACTTTTTAACGCGCATGCCACTGCCTTTTTTGGTAAGCCGCTTCACGCAGAACACATAGAATTACGTTGAAGGCAAGAAGCAAGAGGCAAGAGGCAAGAAGTAAGAAGTAAGAAGCAAGAAGCAAGAAGCAAGAAGCAAGAAGTAAGAAGCAAGAAGCAAGAAGCAAGAAGCAAGAAGTAAGAAGTAAGAAGTAAGAAGTAAGAAATAAGAAATAATATTTTGTTTGATAATATTAAAAGATTAGAAAAACAGGATAGGGGCACGATGCTTCGCGTCTTGGGACAAGAAGAACAATATGCAGGATTATTTATCAGATCTATATAAAAAACTTAGCGGAAAAATGAAACTCGGGCGTGAACGCAGTGAGGCCCTGATGGAATATCTGCAACATCCCGAGCAGGCATTTCCGTCTATTCATGTTGCCGGTACCAACGGGAAAGGAAGCGTTACAGCCATTGCTTCCGCCCTGCTGGAAGCTACCGGATTGAAGGTGGGTCGTTTTACATCCCCCCATCTTGTACATTTTAACGAACGAATTTGTATTAACGGAAATCCCATAAATGATGCGAAGATCAAGGTATATTTGGAAGAATGGGATTCCTTTATGGAAGAATCAAAAGCATCATTTTTTGAAATTACCACTGCACTGGGTTTTGCGTTTTTTCGCGACCGGCAGGTGGATGCTGCAGTAATTGAAACCGGTCTGGGCGGCCGCTTGGATGCTACCAACGTGCTGCTCCCTGAGGTCAGTGTTATTACTGATATCGGTTTTGATCATATCTCTGTTCTCGGCGAGACACGAGTTCAGATAGCAGAAGAGAAAGCCGGCATTATTAAGCCCGGTATTCCCGTGGTAACCTATGCACGGGATCCTGATGTGCTTTCTGTGTTTCAATCCCATACGAACGACCTGATAGTGATTGATCCGGATGTTTGCTTTTCGGATATTTGGCTATTTCCCGGCGGTATGCGTTTTATTATGGATCCTCACCCGGAAGCATTTACGATCTCCTTATCCGGACGGCATCAACTTGGGAATATTGCCGCAGCTGTCAAAGCGGTGGAGCTTTTTTTGAAACGGTCGCTAACATATTCTGAACTGCAAAGCGGATTTTCAGATCTGTTGTGGAAAGGTCGCTTTGAATATATCAGCAGGAATCCGGATATTATTTATGATGTGGCTCATAATCCGGAAGGTATCCGGGCGTTTTGTGAGACGGTACAGGAAATTTATCCGGATAAAACATATTATTTTGTACTGGGTATGCTAAAAAACAAACAGCCGGAAGAGGTAATAGATATTATTGGTTCTGTAGCCGAAGAAATATGGCTCTGTCCGGTTCAATCCCACCGCGGAATGGACCCCGGACAGCTACGCGAACTGGCAACTATTTTTCCACAGATCAGTGTCGCAGATACCCTTGAAAATGCATGTACTGCGGCATACGGCAGTTTACCGGATAATGCTGTATTATGTATTCTTGGAAGCCACTATATTGCCGCTGAAGTATATAGCTGGAATAAAAAGAAAAAAGAAATATAAATTCTCTGTATGCCACGTTAATAAATTGTATTGACGCTGAAAAACAAAAGGAGTAAAAATGGGAAATTGCATATTTTGCAAAATTGCCGCGAAGGAAATCCCTTCAACCATAGTGTATGAAGATGAACATGTTGTCGCCTTCCGGGATCTTAATCCGCAGGCGCCGGAACATATTCTCATCATTCCGCGGAAGCATATTGCCCGGATCGAAACACTTACAGAAAGCGACACCGAATTAATGGGCAGACTGGTATTTGCGGCCAAACGCATCGCAGATGATCTGAAACTGAAAAACGGTTACCGTCTGATTTTTAATAACGGAGCGGACAGCGGTCAGGAAGTTGAACATATCCATCTGCACCTCATGGGCGGTCGGAAATTCAGCTGGCCGGCAGGTTGAGCTTCGCTCCAAGTCAAAAGACAAGATACAGGAGACAAGAATCAAGTATTCTTCTTTAAACCCTAAACCCTAAACCCTAAACTTTAAAGTCTTAAACCTTTTATTTAAGCGCTTATTTCTATTTGGAAAAAAGGCATTTTGTCTTAAATTACAGCGATAAAATTACGAACTTGGAATGTATATATCAAAACTCGAAATCGTAGGATTTAAATCCTTTGCAACAAAAACTGTACTGCAGTTCGGCAAAGGCATTACCGCAGTTATCGGACCCAATGGCTGTGGAAAAAGCAATGTGGTAGATGCTATCCGCTGGGTTTTGGGTGAACAAAAAACGCATTTGCTCCGGTCGGAACAGATGGTGGATATTATTTTTTCCGGATCGAAAAATCGCAAAGCTCTTAATTATGCTGAGGTGATGCTTACCATTCATAATGATGACGGCATTCTTGGAGTTGCTTACACGGATGTTCAAATAGGCAGACGCTTGTATCGCGACGGTAGCAGTGAATATTTGTTAAATGAAGTGCCGGTCCGACTTAAAGATATTCAGAATCTCTTTGTAGATACCGGTATGAGCAGTAACGCATATTCCGTTATTGAATTGAAAATGGTAGAAGAGATCCTGAATGAAGATAAGATCCAGCGCAAGTTATTGTTTGAAGAAGCTGCCGGTATCACCAAGTATAAAGCCCAGCGCAGAAGCGCAAAACGCAAACTTGATGCCACTAAAGAAGATCTGCTGCGCCTTGAAGATATTATTTTTGAAATTGAAAGCAAAGTCCGCAGCTTGAAACGCCAGCTGGGTCGCTATGAACGTTATGAAGATTATGCCGAGGAATTAAAAAAACTCGATATTACCCTTTCTCAAGCCAAATGGTATGAATATGAAGATAAAGTTGTTCCGCTGGAAAAACAGCTTTCAAGTAACGAACTTCAAAATGAAGAAAGCGGAAAACAGCTAAGCATTGAAGAAGCTATGCTGGACAGCTATAAAAAAAATCTGGTTGAAATTGAGAAAGAGATGCAGGATATCAATGATGTGTTGCAGAAAGTAAATGAAAATATAAATACCGAATCATCGAAACGTTTGGTCTGGCAGGAGAAAATTACCAATGCGCACCGAAATAAGGAGCGTCTCCTTAAGGAAAAGGAACAGGCACAGTCACGCCTCCTGACCAGTACAGAATTAAAAGAAACTTTTTCCTCTCAATTGGGTGAAGACGATCCCGAATTAATACAAATGCGCAAAACACTTGATGCTGCGCGTACAGAATTTGATGAGATCAATGGCATATATCAGAACGCGTCAACAAAACTGGACGATTTGCGTCAGGATGTACGTGAAAGACAATACCGGCTTGCCGATATCCAGCAACAAATTTTACGTTTGCGCGACCAGCGAAAGCAATTGATTCATCTGCAGAATGAGGACATGCAACGGCGAGAAGAACTTGTTTTACGTTCGGGTACACAGAAAGATCAGACCGGATCTCTGAAAAAAGAATTGACAAAAACGGAAAAATTGCTTTCTGATATCAATAAAGGTGTTGAAAAAGCAGAACAAAATCGCCGCCATCTCGATAGCAATATTCACGACATTAATCAGGATATTATTCATCAGCAGACAGCTTATGAGCGGAACCGGAATGAAGCGTCCTTTTATCAGGATCTGGTTGAAACGCTGGAAGGCTACAATCCGGGTGTGAAATATGTGATGAAGACCTTAAAACATCCCGGCATCCGCGGTACGGTAGCTGATCTAATTACCGTAGAAAGATCCCATACCACCGCAATTGAAATTGCGCTTGGAAATGTGGCGAAATATCTGGTAGCAGACAGTAAATCCGATGCGATGGATGTTATTGATGCTTTAAAGCAGTCCCAGCGCGGACGCGTTAGCATTGCTCCCATGGATGTAATGCGCAAAAGAAGTAAACCTCCGATAAAAATTCCTTTCAAGGATGCCAATATCATTGCACATGCAATGGATGTTGTGAGCGCTGACACAAAAAATCAGCTGTTAATTGATTATTTTTTAGGGAATGTCATTATTGTAAGATCTCTCAAGGATCTATCGGAAGATGCTCTGAAGGACAGCCGCTTTCGTTATGTCACCCCGGATGGCGATTATATGGACCAGCGTGCCATGATTAAAGGTGGAAAGCAATCAAAGCAGCATTCCCAGGTGATCGGGCGACAGGACAAGATCAAAGAACTTGATACAGTGGCGGAACATCTCAAAAAAGTCTTGGATGAAAGCAGATCCGGGTTGGAAAAATTAGAGAAAGAAAGGCAATCCTGCATTAAAGAAATCGGTGAATATTCCCGCCAATCTAAAACCCGGCAGCAGGAACACCTGGAATTAGAGAAAAAGATGAGTGCTCTCAGTTATGCAGTGGAGCATCAGAATGACAGTATAGATGAAATAGATAAAAAAGTTCAGGATTATGCAAAACGCATTTTGGATATTGACAGGCAGATAAATGCCTGCGACGACGATATACAGACTGCTAAAACGGAAGAAGAAAAGGCAAAATCCGATCTGGATCGTTTCCGTTTTGAATACGATAAAATTATGAATAAACGTGATACCCTGAACAATCAGGTGCAGGATATGCGGGTAACGCTGATCGCACGTGAAAAAGAAAAAGATAATATCCGTTTTCAATATAATAATGCCTGTGCGACTATCGATGAGTTAAATAAACGTCTTGAAGAAATAAATAAGCAAGCAGTGGATCTTGAAGTGCTTATTACTGAAGGTAAAGCAACCATGGATTCCCTGCAGGAAATTCTGGATACCCTGAAATCCGAACGCGAAGAAGAACGTAAAAAACGGGATGATGTCTATAAAATACTAAATACAAAACGCAGTCAGATCTATCAGGTGGAAGAAACCATTACGCAACGTCACCGCAGCCGTGAAGATGTTTTTGAAACCCTCCGTGATCTGGAAATCCGGGTCAACGATCTGCATATGCACCAAAATCAGTTGAAAGAACGGATGTTTGACCGCTATCATATTAATATTCTGAAACGTCCCTACGAGCCCATGGATATGGACATGAAAGAAATGGAAGAAAAAGTTCAAAAATTGACACATCGCATTGAACTTATCGGTCCAATTAATATGGCTGTTCGTGAGGAATACAACGAGCAGTCCACACGCTTTGAATTTTTAAAAGAACAACGTGCGGATTTAGTGGGCGCAGAAGTAAGCATTACCGAAACCATCGATAAATTAGATACCGAAGCACGCCGGCAGTTCACGGAAGTTTTTACACAAATTCGGGAAAATTATAAAGTAACCTATAAACTTTTCTTTGAGCAAGGTGCATGTGATCTTCGATTGGAAGGTTCATCGGATCCTCTCGAAGCTGATGTGGAAATATTTTCCAGACCCAAGGGACCACAGATGAAGTCCCTGCGCGCATTATCCGGTGGCGAAAAAGCACTTACTGCAATTGCGCTGCTATTTGCTATCTATCTCGTAAAACCTTCTCCCTATTGTATCCTGGATGAGATCGATGCCCCGCTTGACGATACCAATATAAAACGATTTACCAAGGCCGTAAAACATTTTTCCGATAAGACACAATTTATTACCGTAACACATAATAAACTGACGATGCATGCCTGTGATTACCTCTATGGAATTACCATGCAGGAAGAAGGAGTTTCCAGTATTGTTTCGGTTAAATTTAAAGATAACGAACTTGAAAATATTAAGTAGAAAAATAAAAATGAAAAAAATAATTCTCATATATGTATTTGCAATAATAAGTCTGCTGCAAGCAAACGATTTTCGGTTTTATACGGATTATGCATCTTTCTATGACCAGGAGACACCCTTTATAGAACTGTATTTTATGTTTCCGCGTCAGGCAATGAAGTGGCAGAAATCAGGTGATAAATTACAGGGGAAATTTCTTGTTGCCGTTAATATTTACCAGGAAGAACAGCGGGTGTTTTCGCAAACCCTTGCCGTTGAGGATGTCTGTAACCCCGGAGATACAATTTCAATAAATGATTTTATTCCCGAACTGGTATCATTGCATTTATCTCCCGGACCATACGTTTTAAACACTACCGTAAGGGATTTTTATTCCGGAAATACGTCGGAACATTCAATGGATCTCGAGGTAAGAACATTTGATGTTTCACGGCTTGAGGTAAGTGACATTGAAGTTGCTTCTTATGTCGGGAGAACCCAGCAAAAAAATAAATTTACAAAATTGGGGATGTACGATATTGTTCCTCTTGCCAATCCGGAGTTTGATGAACAAAACGGCATTTTTTATACATATTTTGAAGTCTACCAGCTTCATGCAGGCGGGAAATATACCTGTAAAAGCAGTATCCGAAATTTAAATGATAAAATCATCATTGAAAATGACGCCGTAGAAACCGTTGCGCCCGGTATGTTCGATATTGTCATTGATTATATGGATGTCCGCAACCTTGAATCGGGTATCTATGATTACCATGTCAGCATTCACGATGAATTTTCCGGTCAGGAGGTAACTGCCAGAAAACGTATTTACTTAATACAGGATACTGATCTTGATGCATTTATGTATGAAGAATATGCTCTCCTGAATATAGGGAAACTGGACTCGATGTTTTCTATTTTTAAGCCATTAATGACGCAGAAGGAAATTAATAGCTATCGAAACAGTCATTTGGAGGGAAAACAACAGGTTTTTATCCAATTTTGGAAAAAACGTGATACGGATATGAGTACGGCAATAAATGAATATTATTTTGAAATGATGGAACGGGTGCGTTATGCCAACCAGCATTATTCGCATTTTAAGGATGGTGTAAAAAGCGATCGCGGCCGGGTCTTACTGAAATATGGTTATCCTACGGAAGTGCAGCGTTCCGAAATTGGTGGAGGAACGAAAAATTACGAAATTTGGCTTTATGAGGGCATGCGGGGTGAAGTTAAATTTGTTTTTTGTGATACCAAGGGACGAGGGTATTTTGAATTGATACATAGTAATATGGAGGGGGAAGTGTACAATGCAAACTGGCGGGCTGTTATCCAGGCCGGGGCAAAGGATTACTAAAGGATTTTCTTCAATTATAGATTGGTTCTTCCCGTCGCAATGCTGTATTTGCGGCAAGCTGTCCGACAAAACCCCGTATTTATGTGAAGCGTGTTATCGGGAATGTGCGGTATTTGACAAATGCCCCGATTCTGTTGCATATCATACGGACCGCCCGGCAGATCATGTATCTGCTATGTTTTATTTTGATGAAAATATCCAGAAACTGCTACACCAATTAAAGTATCAGGATATGCCGTTTATTGGAGAATTTTTGGGTCGTTGCCTGGGAGAGCATTATCAATTTACCCGATTTACTGAATGTGACGTATTAATTCCGGTGCCTTTGTTCTCTTCCGTCAGCGGGAACGAACCTATAATCAATCATTTCACATCGCCCGCGGCTTGGCATCCGTGTGGGGAATTCCGGTAATGAAGCGAGTCTTAAAGCGTTGCAGAAATACGCAGACTCAGACCCAACTCAACAAAAAGCAACGACAGGAAAATATTCGCAATGCATTCAGCTTGCGCAAAAAAGCGTATATTCCGGAACGGGTATGTATTATTGATGATGTATTTACTACCGGCGCGACAACAATGGAGGCGGCACGAATTCTAAAGCGTGCGGGCGCTAAAACCGTGAGTATTTTAGTTATTGCCACTCCACGAAAAGATTAATTAAAGATATTTTTACTGGGGACAATAGCCCAGCAGATCAGATAGACCAGAATCCCGGGAAAGACAGCTGAGAAAATGAAAATAGATACATACAAAACACGGACAAGGGTTACATCTATGTTAAGATAATCGGCAATACCTGCCATTACCCCTCCAACCATTGCATTATCAATAGAACGATAAAGTTTCTTTTTTGTCATATTTTCCTCGTAATTAACAATGAAAAATACGATAAATTGTTCATTAAGTCAAGATATTGAAAATTGTCAAGAAAAGATATCAATTTTGCCCTTCGAAGCTGAAGGCAAAGAGGGGTCAAAAAATCCCGTACTTCTTTTATCAAGTGATAGCTATTAGGATTTTCTGTTATGTAATTTAATTGAATTTTTTGGTCTAATGGTAAAAAAATGAGGCTAAAAACGCTATAATCAACTGAATTTTAGGGAAATAAATAGGATTTCTTATTTTCTAAATAAAAAGATGACAAAAAAGATGTCCAAAATATGGGTGCAATAAAACACAAAATTTTATCTGGCCCCGAATTAATCGGGGGAAACCCCATCTCTTTTTGAATTTCTCAACCCCGCCTTGAAAGACGGGGCTATTCATAAATATTTTCTTCATCTTCTCCAATCTCTCGAACTAAATCATCCCGAATCAAGTTTGGAACAGGCTGTAGCTGTTCATTAAATAGTTACAGATAGATGATCATAGTTTTTTGAATAATCACAGCCTTTTGAGTTGCCACGGCTGAATAGCCACGGTTGAATAGCCACGGCTTTTAAGCCGTGGTTCAATTCATTAAACAAATATTGGGGTTTTAACCCCGGGATAAAAAATGAAATGAAAATCAAATTAACTGATCATTTTTGGCTAAATAGCCTCAGAAATTGCCATTAAGCCAAAAATTTGATGGTTTTGTTTTGTATTGCTTTTTGTATAATACATCTGAAATAATTATGAGATCGCGATTATGCGATCTGGTTTTTAAAACCTATAATCTTCCGATTTTTTTAAGGGCTTTATATTTTTCAATGTACATTTTAAGTACGTTGGGTAATGTATCCTGTTTGCTGAATATTTCGGCATATTTTTTGAAAATTCCCTTGCCGGTCAATTGATATAGCATATTTAACTGTGTAACATGCAAGCGCTGGTATCCAATAGTGGCGGGATCAATAGAAGGATACCATTCGGCGCGACATAAATTATAACGCGACCAGTAGCCGAGATCATATTCCGGCAATATGTTTTCAAGTGTTCTTATCCCGTCATCAAAAATAGTTTTTGCCATTTTATCATCCGGGAAAACCCGGAGATAGTCATATATGCCGCACAGGGCAAAAATTTTACCATTTAAAACGAGTGTTGGTTTCTCAGCGGTATATTCTTCATAAAAAGGTCCGTTACTTGTAAATGATGTCACGCCCCCCTCCGCTACCGGGACTTTGAAACTTTTCATTGCCAGCCGCGCTTTCCGGGACCATTCGTGATTACCTGTTAGTTGATATCCCCTTACTAATATCGAAATTCCGCGGCTTTGAGAAAAAGCGGATTGCCAAAGTCCCTTATTTTTATATTGAGGAAGCGGTACGTCGGTTAACCAGCGTATGCCTAATTTATCATCTATGTGATAATTTTTTTCATCAGCAAACCATTCAGGGAATTTTAAGAAGCGCTTTTTATCCTTTTCATTTTTTGTTTTTAAATAGGTGTGAAAAATCGCCAGTCCCATTTGCCCGATAGATATGGGGAAGTAAACATATTCCTGGTTTTTTACATCAACATAGGTTCTGTTGATGGGAATTCCGTTTTTATCAATTTTTTTGATCAGCGGTTGATCTGCCCCGCTTGCGACTCTGTCTTCATCAAAAACAAAATAATATTCACCAAGATTTCCGGAATGCAGATTTTCGGCAATCGGATAGCGCGGTCTTGGGGATTTAAGGTCCCTTATTAATTTGTCTGACATGAAATGTATTTGTTTTAATTTTTTCATAAGCTGTCAAATAATTCGGATAATTGTTTGGTCAAATTCTTTCTTGAATATTCTTTAAGCGTCCGGGGGTCTGCCCCTGATAAGTTTCCGGACTTCCATGTATTGTACAATTTAAAAAATGTGCCTGAAACATCATCTTTTTGATCCAAAATAATACCGCCGTTTCTTTCACTTAATATTTTTTCAACATCGCTGTTTTTACTGCCAATGCCTAAAATATAGTTTCCAGTGATAAGGTATTCAAAAACTTTGCCCGGAATATGCCCGCTGTAATTACTTGCTTTTTCCATAAAAAGAACCAATAAGTCCGAACGTGACATAATCTGAATCGCTTCAGGATGTGTTACATATCCTTTATAATCTACCGGAACAGAATTTTCCAGTATATTGTGTATTTTTTCCAGATACTCTGTCTGAATTTGTCCGGCTAAAATGAGTAGGATTTTTTCTTTTTTGATGTTATTCTGTAAAACGAAATTTTTCAATCCCTGAAAAAACAAGGGGTAAAAGCGGTTTTCATTCAGTCCCCCAACATAGGCAATAGTAAATCGTTCATTCTTTGTTTCCGGAAGATTGCTTTCATAAAAATCCGATTCATCAAATCCATTCGGAATAATGATCGTTTTTCTTTTTTCAGATATGATCAATTCCTCGAAATGTTTACTTACTGTTGTTACCACATCTGCAGAAGCAAGGGTTTTTCTTTCCAGGGATGCATCAATCCCGGCTGCAATGCCGGAGCGATTGTTTTTGTAATAATAAATTTGCGACCACGGATCCCGCAGGTCAGCTACCCATTTTATATTATTACGCCGGGAAAGTTTTTT
>JAUXEL010000092.1 GCA_030620575.1 Fidelibacterota bacterium | reverse complement strand
GAGACCAAAATATAGTCGAATCAAGTTCGAAATGCAAGCAAGATGGAAAAGAAGTTGCTTGCCCCGCCGAAGCCCTAATCCTTCGGGGTGAAGAGGGAATGAGTTATGAATTATGGGTTAGATTTTTTGTGATATATGAGAGATAGATTATTGTGTGATGATTTGATGTAGGGAATGGTCGCGACCATTCCGTACGGTTACGAATTATTTTCTTTTAAAACGTTTATCCAGTTCGTCCAAGGTTAAATTAATAATCGTCGGACGGCCGTGGGGACAGGCATAGGGAGATTCGGTTTGGAATAGTTGATCTACAAGGTTCTGCATTTCGATGGGCTCCAGTGCATCCCCGGTTTTAATAGCTGCCTTACAAGCATAGGATGCAGCCATATTATATTGCTTGTCATGCCGGGTTTCCCGTCTTTCCCGGAAATTATCCAGGATATCCAGAACAATCTTACCCTCATTAATATACCGGAAATCCGCAGGCACTGCCTCTATCAACATCGTGTTTTTCCCAAATGCACGTAATATAAATCCAAGTTTTGTAAATTCACCAAGCACGTCCGCCAGAAGGGAAAAATCATCCGGAGACAGTTCGAGACTGACCGGAAAAAGCAGTTGCTGACTTGCCTGCGCAGATGATCCGGAAAAGGTCTTCAGTGCTTTTTCAAAAAGAATCCGTTCGTGGGCAGCATGCTGATCAATAATAATAATTGCTGTGGCAATTTGCGCGAAAATATACTTGTTATGTGCCTGCCACAGACTAACAACTAATTCTTTACTGTTTTTTGTTGGTTCTAAATTGTTCAGGCTTTGATTAAACTGCTCAATACGCCGGGAAAGCGGGTGATGTTCCGGCAATGGCGGTGGCATTGGCGGACGCATGGTGGAAATATTATCCAAGGGTATGTTTTGTTGATCATCTATCGTTTTGCGGGGAGTATATTCCGGAGTATTAAACGCAGCAAAAGAAGTGGGGATTTCGGTGATTGTGGGAATTACCCGCAAAGTATCCTTTAATATCACGGCAATATTGTTGCGAATAAAATTATAGATCTGCCATTCATCGCGGTATTTGATCTCAGTCTTCTGCGGATGCACATTTACATCAACATCCCTGTGCGGCATTGTAAGTTTTAAAACAAAAAACGGATATTCCCCCTTTTCGATCATCGGACTAAAAGCTTTATAAACCGCAGAATTCATTAAGCGATCGTTCACCAGACGATCATTGACAAAAAGGTATTGTTCCCCGCCTTTTTTCCGCACTAAATCCATTCCGCCGACAAAACCATGTAAAGTGAAAAAGCCGTCATTTACTTCAACTTTAATAAGCTTTTGTTCATAATGATCTGAAAACACTTTGACAACACGTGTTTTTAAATTGCCGGGCTCAAGGATAAATACTTCAGAATTATTCGAATACAGCTGAAAACGCAGTTGGGGATATCCCAGAGCAAAACGCCGTACCGTGTCAATAATATAGCGGTATTCCGCATTGGGAGATTTTAAAAATTTCCGGCGGGCAGGTATATTGTAAAATAATTTTCTGACGGTAACATGCGTTCCCGGTTTCATGGCGACCGGTTCCACGCTTTCAATTTCTCCCCCGTTTATGATCAGCTTGTACCCTTCTACCCTATCTTGCTGACAGGATTGCGCTTCCACCATCGATACCGATGCGATACTGGGCAATGCTTCACCACGGAAGCCCAGTGTTTGGATATTTTCCAGATCATTGATCTGAGCAATTTTACTCGTGGCATGCTGTTCAAAAGCCAACAGCAGATCATCTTCGCCCATACCTTCGCCATTATCTACTACGCGTATGACATCTTTTCCGCCATTTTCAATCGAAATAAGAATGTCTGTTGCGCCGGAATCAATAGCATTTTCTATAAGTTCTTTTACAACAGATGCCGGGCGTTGAACGACCTCTCCGGCTGCTATTTTATTCGCAATTTGTTCAGAAAGTATTCTGATTTTTGACAATGAAGAACTCCTAATTTGAATGGTAAGTTATCATTTATCAGGATAAACTAAAAGGAAAATTGTGAGGTTAATTCTCTTAAGACAATTATAATATTTTTTTATCAACAGAAAGGGTAGAAACGAATAGATCTATTTTTTCATTTATTATAGCTCGCGAAATTTCTCTGAACGTAATTTCTTTAAGGTTATACCGACTTCATGGACAATTTTCATCGCCGGCATCCGGCTTGTTAGCTGTTCTTATCTTTTGAATCAGATAATTATAACCACCACGTTTTTACCAATGTCCAAGCGCCAAGAATGGTTATGAATATCCCAATAAATAGAAATGCTTTCTCTTTTTTTATGGATTTTGTTGTAAAAGCCGCGAGTGGTGCTACAATTACAGAACCGATAAGCAAAGCTAAAATGAGTTCCCACTGAATCATATCGGGAGAAAGCATTTTCTTAATAAATTCAGAAAAAGGCATATGAATAACAGATCCGGGTATCTCTTTAATGGTTCTTGCAATAATGTAAGCAAAGAAACCACATATGCAAATTGGAGCTTCAGCCAAAGTTGTAACCCCAACAGCAGATCTATGATCATTACCGGAAAGAACCTGCCCACCGGTCACAACAGGACCGAATCCGCCACCCGACATTCCTTTGTTGAATGCACTTAAGATACCAACACCTATCATTTTTTTCCAGGAAAATGTAAATGGCTTGTTTCTCAAGATAATAATTCCCATGACGAAAACAAGTATCCCGATGTAGGTCTTAAGAATTGTTTTAGGAATGTTCACTGCAATAGTAGCTGCTAATATTGTGGCAATAATCCCAAACCCACTGATAATCATGACCAATTTTAAATCTTTGGAATTTGCTTTAAAAGATACATTTTTTAACTGGTGATGAAAAATTGATGCGACAAGCCCTCCAAAAGCTTGAGAGATTAACACTGCAGGAACGGCTAAAGACAGACTAAAGCCCATAAGTATAAGAACCGGCGCAAGGATAGTTCCGTAGCCCATACCTAATGATGCATCGATATATTCACAGATAAACGCAAAAACAAGAAGTGTTAAAAACAGTCCTACAGTAATTTCCATTTTAATCTCCTTTTATATAGTTAATCATTAGTCGCCATGATCATTTGCTTTAATAATTTGATAATTTTCTATTATCAAAAAAATTATCTATTAGGGTCTTTGTATATATCAATTAGTTTATTAATGTGTACAAGATCATATATTTGTTAAAGGTAAATTACTGGAGAGACAATGTCAATTGAAAAAACAATCAACAAAATTGAAAAATTTATGTGTGTGAAATATGTTTAATTTAGTCTTGCAGTAATCTAATTGCAGCAATCGTTTCCGGCATTGTTATGAATAGATCTTTTCCCGACATATGTTGGGACTCAAGATGGCAGGCACTTCTACGCTTTACGCACAAGTCATCTCCCTTTGCTTCACGCTGTTCAGCTTCGGAGGACAGGCGAGTTACGAGTTAAACGCCTGAAATCGTTCTTCCAGCCGCTCAGGATCCGGCCAGTCTTTTTTATGGTACGGCAGAATGATCTTATGGTTATTCAGTTCCTGAATTCCATGTTTAAGCATGGGGGCCGGACAAGGAGGTTGAGGGTAAGGTTAAGGTTAAGATCGAGATAGAAATCCTTGTCTTATCCTGATCATTTTATCGGATTAGGTATAGCTTTTGTTGGTGTTTCGGAAATTGATTTTGAAGAAATCCGAGAAACTGTTTCAGATTTTGAATATACAAAATAAAATTTTGATTGATTAATTACAAGGATGGGTATGGGATTGTGATAGGAATCACAAAATAATCAATAAAATATTTAATTTATTGGTGGTGGTGGGGAATCTCTGTTCGAGACACCAACATTTATTTTAAATAATTGAATAAAAAATTAACAAATAGTACAATTAAAAATTAGTTATACGATATTTTCGTATAATTTACTTGCCATTATCAAAAAACACTTTTATATTCAACTTACAAAGAAAGGAATAATAAAATGTTAATCAGATTTACAGTGGAAAATTTTCTGAATTTCAGAGATGAAACGGAATTTATTATGTTTCCCGGTAAAGGTCAACAGCCTGAACGGCATGTCATTAAAGTTGAAAACAAAGATGATATTGCAGTTCTAAAAACAGCAGTAATATTCGGAGCCAATGCTTCCGGGAAATCAAATCTAATCAAGGCGATGGTAACGGCTAGACAAATGGTCCTTCATCTCCCAATGCGGGATGATACATTTGAAGATCAGCGCTTTAAATTTGATAAAGTTTATTTGAATAAACCAACGACCTTTGAATTTGAGGTTAAGGGTGACACCTATAATTATGCTTATGGCTTCAGTTATACGCCCAATGCTATCCAACGTGAATGGTTATATAGGGTTACTAAAAGCGGTCAGCAGTGTATTTTTGAAAAAGAGTCCGAAACCGGTAATTATCACATTGAAAAATCGTTTTTTTCTGAATTCCTCGATCATTATCAACGTATATCCATGATGGCAGAAGATGTTTTACCAAATCAATTATTTCTGACCTCGGTTAATAATCGCAACATTAAGGATATTGCGATCGCTTTAGATCTACAGGAGGTTTTTAACTGGTTTTTATTTTTAACCGTGATCTTCCCGAAATCCCGGTATTTAAAGCATTACATGTTACCGTTTGAAGATGAATTTTCACGAAAATTCAAGGAACTGATCATGACCTTTGATACGGGTATTGATGATGTTGATCTGCGTGAAATCCCCAAAGATGAGATCAATCAAAACATTTCGACCAAGATCTATCAGGATGCTATAAAATCATTGCATAAAAAACAAATTCGCATATACAGCAAGGAAAATCACAATCAGTATCTGCTAATAAAACAGGATGATAACACATTAATTGTAAAAGAAATTGTCATGCATCACTTGGGAGGCCACAAAGATTGTTGGCTAGAAATGGCGGAAGAATCCGATGGAACAAAAAGGTTAGCGGATCTTTTACCTGTGCTGATCAATGCAGCACTCGGAAAGTTCACCGTGTTTATTATTGATGAAATTGACCGAAGTCTGCATCCTCACTTAACCCGGTTTTTTATGCGTACATTTCTCGATGTGTCAGCAAATACACAATTGATTATCACTTCACATGATAAGGGTCTTTTAGATCAAGATATTTTTAGAAAAGATGAGGTCTGGTATGTTGAGAAAAATATAATGGGATTCAGCCACCTAAAATGTCTTGCAGAGTTTAAAGATATTCGGAAGGATCTGGATATTGAAAAAGGATATATGGACGGACGTTTCGGCGCTATTCCTATGGTTGGCGCAGTTTGTGAAGACAAAAAAGAGTATCACGATTAAACATGAGCAGAATGCATAAAAATCATGAACGCAAAGAACCTTTCCGCGATGCAAGACTTATTCTTATCGCAGTGGAAGGAATATGCACTGAAAAATTATATTTTGAATTACTTAGTCAAAGCCATAAAAACAGTAAAATCAAAGTAAATATTGTTAAACGTTATAATACAGACAGTTCTCCAAAACATATCTTTAATAACCTGATCAAACAACTGGCTAATTATAACAATAAACTACCCGATGAAATATATATGGTTATTGATCGTGATGCATGGACATCGAAAATGATGGACGAAGTACAAAAACAGTGCTTTGAAAAGGGGTTCTATTTTATCGTTAGTAATCCAAATTTTGAATTATGGCTTTTATTGCATATTAATGATGTTTCATCTTTTACAAATGAAGAAAAAATATTGATAAAGAATAATAAACGGATAAGCCGTGCAAAAAACGCCAAAAAATACATTGAAAAGTTATTATCAGACAAAACAGGAGGCTTTAATAAAACAAAAGCTTCCTCAATAATAAAATTTATTCCGAAGGTGGAAACAGCAATAAAAAATGCAGTAAAATTAAATCCACCCCCGCCCGAAAAACGTGGATGCTCTATTGAAATAGGTACACAGGTTCACTTTCTTGTAAAAGAAATAATACAAAAAATTTAAATTATTCCACCTTCTCCACAGGCAAGTATTCTTGAAACCTTAAAACCTCTGTTTAATATAACTCTGCGTCTGACTTGGCGTCAATTCTGTTGTTGAAGGCCCGGTGCGGATGAAAAAACGCTCTGTATTATTGTCTTTGACAAATATGGGTTCGTTGGCCTTATGGCAAACTACAACCATGACCCGACTTTCTTTAAAATCTTTAAAATGCATATGCAGATTTATCATGGCGGGAATGCCCATGCGTGATTTTACGATGTTAACTAAGTGTAAATTCATTTTATCTTCATTGGGAAAACCGTCAATTTCAAGCCCGATAGGATTTCCATCATCAGATACGCCAATGATGAGCCTGCCCCCGTTTGTATTTAGAAAACCAGTAATCGTTTTTAAAACGGTAAATTCCATACGGGGATCAATATTGTTTGTATGCAGATTTTTCTATCATAATAAAAAGGACCCGCGAGCAGTTCTAATGGGATGCAACACGGGTACTGTTAGTGTTAACTAATAAGGATTTACATTCTTATGCAAAACTTTTTTGTTTTTGAGTATGATATGTTTCATTGGTTAATATACTATCAAATACTTTTAATTCTAAGCGACGTTTTACTCCTGTGATACGTATCACATTTTTTCTACCGGGTGCATGTTTTG
>JAUXEL010000034.1 GCA_030620575.1 Fidelibacterota bacterium | reverse complement strand
ATCCAAAGCAATCGTTTTATGGGTGTTAAAGCGAATGATCGTACCATTTGTGGGTGGACCAACAGTTCCATCGGGATACATTGCAATGATTGTACGGTTCATTTGCGGATAACCGTAAGGATTGCCTGCGCCGCCCCAACCGGTGTTGGAGGGTGCCGCATAGATGTCATTTGCGGCTATATATGCCGCTTCATCAGCAACCTGATAACCTGTACCGGAATTATCATAAACATAGATCTCTTCATAGGCTCCGGTTGTACTAAAAGATGCACCTATACCCTGATCCCATGTATTTTCTGTGCCAGCTACCTGATCATCAAAGATCGCAATAAACATACGTCTAGCCGTACTACCCACATCGTATTTATAAGCTGCAAATGGGACTTTTCCGGTTAGCACGTAATCACCGAGATAACTCCATGCAACAGAGGAATCACCAAATACAAATTCAAAATCAGATGTTCCCCAGTTATGCATACGGTCAAAAACGTTAGCTCCAAATGGACCGTTCAGATCTCCGGAACGGGAATCCATATAGAATATCGGTGCTCCGGCTGCACGGTGCCAAGGCTGTGAACCATCACCACTATAATTGAGGGAATGGAACAGGTTGCCATCAACAACATTGCCGTCGGGGGCATCTAACTGGACAATTTCCTTAACACCTGAAGGCGGACCGGCAACTTTGATTTCCAGTCCATCTGCAATGGGTGCGCCGGCTCTATCTGTCAGGCTTACTACTTGCGAATTTCCAGTGCTTAAAACAACACCGTCTGTCACGTCTACAACATTAAAAACAATTTCAGTTGAATCTACATTATATGAGAAAGTAATATTGTAATCATGTCCGGTAACAGCAAAGGGATCAACTACTTTAACAAGTACTTGGCCGCCACTGACTCCCGCACTATGGGTAACATCCAGGTCGCTATTGACTGTCGCATTTACAAGAGTACCGGGAAGCGGTTCTTGCATCGTTACGGCAAGAATGACCATTGAAGATTCCATAGCTTTTTCAGCCAAGCGTCCGGGATCATGGTTTTGGTTATAAGCCGTAACCGCGAAATAGTATGTTGAGCCTTCATAAAGCGAGGCATTATTAATATAATCCCAATCAATTATGATATAACGTTCAATACCGGAATCACTTCCATAACAAATCGGAACCGATACTTCTTCGCCTTCATAGGCGTTAGGGGTCCGGTTTTCATAGATCAGCTTGATACCGTTGTCAATATCATAAGTTGCAATGCGAGTTGCCTGATCTTTTGTTGCAGATGGATTAGGCAATTGATATATAGTATATCCTTCGAATGCGTATCCGGAAACAACAGGTTCCTCAACAGCCGCAATCTTAACAGGATCAGATCCCCATTCAAGAACAATCATGTCCTCAAATGGACGGACTGTAACATCCGGAGATGCGGGGGGTTTGGGAACTTCAAGGAAGAGCCCGTCAAAGAGGGTTTGTGCAACAGCATCCGTGAGTTTAAGATCTGCAAGAGAACCGAGATTGTTAGCACCCATTCCACCGAGAACAGCAACAACTATTTCCTGAACGTCGTCGGGTTCAAAGGTAAATGGACCGGATGATAAACACATTCGGCGATCACCCGGATCAAAGTACATATCTGTACCGTCTAAATCACCTGTGCCGGCAACCGGATCTCCTGAAAGTGGAAATACTGTTGTTGCATTTGCGGGATTATTCCCAATGTGCCAAGGTGTTGGAGTATCAACAAATTCTGTTGGCACATAACCCATGAGCAGATTGTACCACTGAAGGGTTCCCTCATATTCACCAAGAGTCGGGTCTGAAATAGGGGAGCCGGCTGAGAACCAACCAAATGATGTCATCGGAAGGTTCTTATATCCGAGCACGTAATCCAATTCAAAAATAGCCGTATCTCCGGCACTTTCAACCAAGGGACCCTGGAAAAAGTCATAACCGAATGCCGCGGGTGCCAGATCAAAGGCATCGTAATCAGTATCGGTGATTTCACCATTATAGGAAAAACCCAAACTTAATACTGTGTCACATCCGACAAAGTCGTTGGAATATGAACCCAAATCCGGGTCGGCCCATTGCGATACATACATATCTGTAATGGTTTTTCCGGATTTGTTGATCACTTTATTGGATTTGAAAATGATCTGTCCCAAGCGGACACCGGGCTGATTATATGCCCAAAGGGTCGTTTGTAATTCAATGCCAATGGGTATTGAACCATAAAGACCTGTGGTAGCAGACCGGCTATAATCATTAACAACATACCAAAGAACCTGATCTGCCTGAGCAATACCTGGTTCATCTGTACCGACGGTATAAATATCGTCATCATCAAGATCATAATACGGTGCACCGTGTTCTACCGGCCATTCTTCCCAGTCTAAAGCATACTGATCCATTAGATCCTGAGTCATGGCGGTTGTAACACCGCTGGAGCTGATTTCATTCAGCTCTGCTGCATCCTGGATGAGCATCGCATGGGTCAGACTTTCATAGTCCGGGCGAATCCGATAAATACGGACTGCATCAAGTGCAGGATCTGCCGTAACAGCATCGGCATAATCGCCGCCGGTAATAACCCAACCGGGGATCGTACCGATATTATAGGTTTGACCGCCTACGCGGATATCATTACCAATACCGTTGCCGGTAGTGTCAACTTTACCGCCCCAGACAAATCCGTCCTGGAAAATGGCGCCGGCCGTACCCCGGGGATAAATACCTCCGGAGTTGCCGTTGGGTTGTTGCGCGGATTTTCCGTTAGAATACACCCAATAACCCCAGTTTGAAATGTTCGACATCGACCGGGTTACCTGGCCGGCTGTCGTTGCCGCTGTCTTTTGCAGGGGCTGACCATCTAATGGCTTAGCAAGCAACCCAACTGAAAAGAGCAATGCGACAATGGTCACATACGTAATTATTTTTTTCATTATTATCTCCTTAACTATACTTTTCATCAATGTTAAAATGCCAACCGGACGCCAAAGTTAATTTGACGCGGTGTGCCGTACAGTTCTCTGCCAATTCGATCCCAGTAAGACTGTCCGTTAACCAGATTAATGGCCGTATACATATCTATATAGTCTTGACCGCCAAAATTATCAATTGTTGTTTCTGAACGAACAGGATCTACTAAGTAACCGTCATCATCTGCATTACCGGTGAATTCATAAACATTGATTACGTTCTTACGGTTAAAGAGGTTTGTTACCGTAACAAACACATTTGCATCTAAACCACCAAACTTAAATGATTTATCAACACGAAGATCGGTATAGAATTGCCATGGTGTTGTTGATGAACCAAGGGGTTCAAGAGCAACCCGGGAACGGGTATCATGCATATAATCAATACCTGCGGTATACGGATCAGTTTGTCCGCCGACAGGCACATCTACTACGGTAAACGGGTGACCGCTTGAGAAGGTAATTAACAAGTTAGCACCCATATTCTCCAGGATAAAGCCACCGTCATTGTCAGCAAAGCGATAATCCAAATTAATGGCACCGGTATGCATTTGTGAGAAATCAAGCGGATTAATTGTAGATGGCATAATGGCGTTCATATATGCTGCGCCATGTGCTGCAGTACTGTTTGATGCGGTACCTTCAGCCATTGTCAGAGTATAGTTAACACTTCCGGCAAGACGGTTTGTGCGGCGCATATTCATACGAAGCTCAAATCCTTTTTGTGTTGCAAAATCACCATTTTCAAACCTCTCATAAGCACCCGGAATGACTGATCCCGGTGCGGGAAGTTGTTTGATAACTTCAACTAAACCTTTTACATTTTTATAAAATGCAGTCATGTCAAATGCGGCAAAATCACTTATTTCGCGACGGAAACCAACTTCAAAAGAAGTGGTGTACAGCGGGTCTAAACCAAATCCAACAGGATTCAGGAAATAGTATCCCTGACGTACGATCTGGCGCGCATAGGTGTATGAGCTGAAGTATGCTTCACTCAAACGCGGCATTTGAACAAATTTACCGTAATTTAAGTAAAAAACGGTTTGATCGTTGACCGGAAATGAGAAACCCAAACGCGGGCTGATGTGCATTGTTGGAACTTTATCTGTCCATGCAGAATCTGCCAGCATACTGGTGTTTTGATCTACGATCGGGTTTGAAGGATCTATAAGTTCGCGGTCATCCGTATCGAAATAATCAAAACGCAGACCGGCATTAATGATCAGATCTTTGTATTCAATTTTATCCATTATATATGCGGCAATCTCTACCGGATGCTTTGGAGCATCTATGTAGACATCGTTATCATATACCGTTTGAGCTGTGGTCTTATTTCCATAAGCATCATAACCGTAAGCATTTACACTACCGTTGAAAAGCCAAACATCCATCGGGACAGCGGACAAACTATCATAGGTTGTATAGAGTGTACTTTTGGATTCTGCAGTATAAATCATTGCGGCCGGATTAACTGAATATCGGCGAACAGTATGTTTCTTGAGATCTGCACCGATCTTTACTTCATTGTGTTTGTTGATCTGATTAACATAATCAAGATTCAGACCCACATAGGTTTGTTCTTCACTAAAATAGAAAGCAAGAGGTGCGCCATCGCGTACAACCGGGAAACCATGAATGACGTAATCGTATTGTGGTCTCCAGGCATTACGGTAAACGACTGCACCGTCAGTTGCTTCATATACAGCTGAACTATCGTACCATTTTGCCCAGTCATTCCCAAAATACGGATCATTTAATTCACGTGAATAATGGAAATAACTTACTTTCATGTCAAAATAGGATGTCGGTGAAAACAACTTGGTTGCTTTTGCCGAAACCATGGTCGTCGGTGTTGTGTAATAATATGTTCTGTTATTCAGCGTGTTTAACATCATCGGTTCAATCCGATCATATTTTGTGAAATCATGCAGTACGTCAAAGCGTAAACGGGTCGGAGTATCAATAGTTATTGATCCGTTAATTGCATATGTCATTCTGCTGGCGTGTGGAGTAAATCCATCGGGATAGACAAGGTCTACCGTGTCATTACTTGTGGGATCAAGCGGGTTATTATTAAGCTTTTCAGTAAACGAAAATCCCTCACTGAAACGTACTTCAGAATCTTTTTGATCGTCATACTGACCGGCAACGAAGAATTTTACCTTGTTGCCAATGGGACCGCCAACGGTAGCTATAACAGCCTTTTTGCCATAGTTATAGGTACCCAGAACTTGCTTACCCAATGCAGGGTCACGAAATCCATCTGTATGGAGTTCCAGTGATCCGTTGAGTTTAGTTCCACCACTTTTAATTTCTGTTTTCACGATACCTGCATTTGCATTACCCATATCGGCGGTGTATCCACCAGCAAATACCTGAATTTCTTCAATGGCATCATGAATGATCGTCATCACGTTGGTATTGGTTGTCGCCAGTGATGTAGAAACACCACCAACATAATATTTAACCTCGTGAGGACGACCGCCGCGAATGTGAACCGTCCCGTCCTGGACAATTACACCCGCCATGTTGGAAATCACATTTCCAACACCGCGAACCGGAATATTTTCCAATTCGTCTGATGTCACCATGGAAACACTTGATGTTACGCTTTTTTCGAACAGTTTGCGCTCTGCGATAACGGTCACTTCCTGACCTGCTATAACAGACTCTTCAAGTCCGAAATTTAATTCCGTCGTCACACTCGAAAGAACACGGACTTCTTGAACCGTGAGCTTTTTGTGTGAAATGATCGACGCGGAAACATCATAGGTTCCAACCGGAACGTTCAAGATAATAAATGAACCATCGGCATCTGCTGCCGCTCCCAGAACTGTTCCTTCAATAAGAACATTGGTTCCGGCAAGGGGTTCATTTGTCTCAACGTCCGTTACTACCCCGACAATCTTACCTGTGGCTTGCGCAAATACGCAAATTGGTAAAATCATAAGAATAGCTAATACGCCTACAACAAGCTTCTTCATAAATAACCTCCTTATAAGTTATTGACTTTAGCTATCTTCTATTTTTTTAGAATTTTTTTTATCACGTTTATTTTCTTTATAGCACCATGAATTTTAGGCAAAATATCAAATATTCACAAGTATTTTTTGCGTTATTCTGTAAAAAACATGTTAAATACTCAAAAAAAACATGTTTAGGGGGAATAAATAGCTCTCAATAAGGTAAAATACGTGAAGTATGCGTTGCAATTAACATACTTCTTATCGCGAAACCTATTATAATGTATGACCCGTTGTGTGAAACACAAATTCAAGTCGCAAATTATCAAAAATACCCATGAATAATGTCATCTCGACCCCCGAGGGTTCGGGGGATCAGTATCTGCATTAATGAATGGGCTAATATAAATTGAGATCCCGGGTCTTAGCTCTGCCAAGGCTACGCACGCCCGGGATGACGCGAGGAGTGGTTTTGCGCTCCGGCCTGACAGGCGTAGCCCGCCCCGACCCCGAAGCCTCGGGGTTAACGGATGTGCCGGATAAAATGCCGGGCGGGCCGAGTGGAGGAATCTCATATTTTTCAAGTAAAGAGGGATTTCTCCGCCCCAACACATCGGGGGTCGAGATGACAAAATAAAAAAAACTTGCCCCAAGTTTTTATATGCAAAATTGTGTTCTCGATCACATATATCACCAAAAACACGCTAAAAACGCACTAAAAGGACAAAACTTGCCTCAAGTTTTTGAACATAATATCGATCATTTTCACATAAAATTGATTTAAATTGTTTATTATACTTGACTCAAGATTTTTTTACCCGTCACTCGTCACTCGTCACTTGTCACTCGTCACTCATCGCGAGTATGATTTTTTCCAAAAAATATATTCCAATCCCTGTCTCTTTGCATTATATTTTAGCGCGGAGAAATAGGTCGCACGGCCTATCGCGGTAAAGGGTTACTAAACGGAAGGAAAAGAAATGTTAAAGGCAATTTCACCTCTCGATGACCGCTATTATAAGCGAGTCGAAATGTTGGGCGATTACTTTTCAGAATATGCATTAATGGGTGCGCGGATTTGGATTGAGCTGCAGTATCTTCTGGCACTTGATAAAACAAAAATATTCCCGGCGCTCGGTAAACGGGAAATTAAACGTATCGAACAGATGTCGGTATCTTTTACACAGGAAGCTTATGAAAAGATAAAAGACATCGAAGTGACCCTGAATCATGATGTTAAAGCCTGTGAAGTATATTTGTTTAACGAATTAAAGTTAAAGCATCCCAACATGGTACACTTTGGTCTCACCTCAGAGGATGTTAATAACATTGCATACAGCTTATTAATAAAAAAATATTGCGATGTACAACAACTTCCGCAATTACAAACATTATTGCGTTTTCTTGCTAAAAAAATTACGGAATGGAGATCCGTTTCTTTTCCCTCACATACACACGGACAGATGGCATCACCCACAACAGCAGGAAAAGAATTAGCCGTCTTTGCATCCCGGTTGCTGCATCAGTATAGCGCACTGAAAAAACTGCGTTTCCGCGCAAAATGCAACGGAGCCACAGGCAATTATTCTGCTTTTGTTTCTGCGTCATCTAATATTAAATGGGTAGAATTTTCCAGGAAATTCCTCTATAGTTTAGATCTGGACATGAATCCGGTAACCACACAGATTGAAGATCATGATACTTGGGCGGAATATTTTTTCATCTCGAAAATGATCAATAATATTTTGCTTGATATGAATGAGGATGTCTGGACCTATCTTATGCTTGGATATATGAAACAAAAAACAAAGAATAGCGAGGTAGGATCCTCCACTATGCCGCACAAGGTAAACCCCATCAATTTTGAGAACAGTGAAGGGAATTTAGGTATTTCCAATGCTTTACTGGATCATTTTACTACAAAATTGACACGCTCGCGTTTACAGCGGGATTTGTCAGACAGCACAGTGGAACGCAATATTGGCGTAGCATTGGGTCATGCGTATCTGGGACTGGATGAGACATTGCGGGGGTTGAAAAAGCTCAGGGTAAATGCTGAATTCTGCGAGAATGAATTAAATAATTACCCGGAATTATTGGCAGAACCTATTCAAACGATCCTGCGCAGGGAAGGATTTGAAAATCCCTATAATATCATGAAGAATATAACCCGTGGACATACATTAACTGTTGCGGATTTGAACAAATTTATTAGCTCACTGAAAGTTTCCGATGAAGTCAGGAAGGAACTGTCGGATCTGCGGGCAGTCAATTATACCGGAATTGCTGATAAAATTTGTAATGATGTCGTTCGTGAGATCAATAAAGCATTTTAATGGAGTAGAAATGAATATTGCCGTACTGGGATCCGGCGGTCGTGAACATGCCTTAGTCTGGAAATTACAACAATCCGCGAAAGCTGATACGGTGTATGTTCTGTCCGGGAACGGCGGTACAGCCAATAATGTTGCCATTGATATCTCCGATTTTGATGCCGTTAAGGCATTTTGTAAAGATATGTCAGTGTCTCTGGTAATTGTCGGACCCGAGGTGCCGCTTGCAGAGGGAATAGTTGATGCTTTTGCCGATACCGGTATTATGGTGTTTGGACCCGATCAGCGCGCCGCAGTGTTGGAAGGTTCAAAGATCCGGTCCAAAAAATTCATGAAAAAATACGGGGTTGCCACAGCGGATTTTCATACTTTTTCCGGCGGGGATGATCCGGGAAAACTCATTTCTGAGTATCAAGGCAATGTAGTGGTAAAATTTGATGGTCTCGCAGCCGGGAAAGGGGTATATGTCTGCCACTCCGAAGATGAAGCTCATGCGGCTATCCGGGATATCCAATCCAAATACGGCAGCGAGGCTGAATATTTGATAGAAGCAAAATTACATGGTCAGGAAGTATCTATTATCGGTGTGACAGACGGGAGATCAATAAACTGCCTGCTTCCCTCCCAGGATCATAAAGCTGCCTGCGATGGCGACAAAGGTCCGAATACCGGCGGAATGGGAGCATATTGTCCCGTTCCTGTCGCGACTGAGGCCATATTGAATGCTATTGATGAAACGATTATTTTCCCGACCTTAAACGGCATTGAAGCGGAAGGATTTAATTATAAAGGCGTTATCTATTTTGGGATCATGCTGACAAAGGACGGTCCTATGCTTTTAGAATACAATGTGCGTTTCGGGGACCCGGAAACCGAAGTAATATTGCCGGCCTTAAAAAGCGATTTGCTTGAATTAATATTGACATGTTTCAACGGCAGGCTCGGGGAAACGGAATTGGAATTTTATAACGGGTATTATGTTGATGTTGTTTTGACCTCCGGCGGTTATCCGGGAGCGTATGAAAAAAATAAAGAAATAAGCGGCTTGGAAAATCTGTCAAAAAACACTTTGTGCTTTCATGCCGGTACCCACCGAAAAGGGGATAATATTTTAACCTCCGGCGGCCGGGTATTAAATATTGTATGTCATAACAGAGAACTAAAAGAGGCTGTTCATGCATGTTACCGTGAAATTGAGAAAATTTCATTTGACAAAATGGCATTTAGAACAGATATTGCACATAAGGGGTTGAACACTTAAAAGATGTTTAATATGAAAAAAATATTTTCATTTATAATACTGGGGATCGTATTGATCGGTCTGCTGGGTTGTATCGAATACCGTGAAGAAATTTGGTTGGAAAACGATTATTCCGGCACAATGATGTTCGAGATCAGTCTGCCTTCGCATACCAGTATTGATGATGAAGAAATTTCCGAATTAAGTATTGTATCACTTTGTGATTCGATAGAAGGGGTAACTGTTACCGCCAGCACTACCTACATGGCTGATGAGATCACTTGGATCCAAATTCATGCCGAGTTTGATAATATTTTACTATTAAACAATATTTCCAACGAGTGGTTTGGTCATATTTATTTGGATATCGATGAAAATGGCGATCAAATCTACAGACGCTTTATTACAATGAGTGATACAATCAGCGTAAACGATAATAAATTCGGGCAGATATTAAAATATGCCGTATTTGGGCAGTATTCCTGGATTTACACCATTCATTTCCCTGATAAGCTCTATGAGTCAAATGCCCCCTTGATGCGTATGGATACTCTGACCAATACCGCTATCTGGGAATACAATCTGGCATCCCTGATCAACGATCAAAAAGTAATGACAAGCCGTTACAGGTACCGCAAGGGACTAAAGGGCTATCTAAAAAACCTATTTAAACGATAAGCACAAAAATGAAAAAACGAGTTGTACTAATTATCTCAGGCCGCGGAAGCAATATGGAAGCTATACTCCGGCAGACGCGGAACGGGATTTTACGCGATGTCTGTAACATTGTGCTGGTTTTTTCAAACCGCCCGGATGCAAAAGGGCTGGTTGTTGCACAAAGCTACGGGATAGAAACCGCCTGCATTGTTTCCAAAGGGAATAAACGTGAAGTATTTGACCGGGAAGTGTTGGATTTTTTGGCACCTTATCACGCCGACTACCTTGTGCTTGCGGGATATATGCGGCTTATGAGCCCGGTATTTATTCGGGCTTACCCTCAGCGTATTATTAATATTCATCCCGCGGATACACGTGTTTTTCAGGGCGTCGGAGGCTATACCTGGGCATTTGAGCAGAAATTAAAAAAAACATATATTACTGTACATTATGTTGATGAAGGGATAGATACCGGTGATATTATTGAGCAACGTGAATTGAATTTGCGGGGTCTAACAACATTGAAAGAAATCGAGAAACAAGGACTTACACTGGAACATAAAATGTATAGTGAAGTTTTGAAAAAAGTGTTTGAAAATAAAAAATAAAACAGGTACTTACATAACATAAATTGCCTATAAAAACTGTCTGCAGAAAGCATAAAAAAAGGAGATAATTGTCAATGTGTGGAATTTTGGGAATTTGCGGATTTGAGGATGTGTCCAACGAGCTGGTAAATGGCATGATCTCCATTCAGCACCGGGGTCAGGACTCAGCAGGTGTATTAACATATAGCGATGGCCGGTTTCATATACATAAAGGAAGCGGACATGTATCTCAGGTTTTTAGAAAAATGGACATGTCAAAGCTTACCGGTAATATAGGATTGGCCCATGTGCGCTATGCAACCATAGGTTCCACGGAAGCAATAGATGCGCAGCCTTTTGCGGTCAATTATCCCTTTGGCATTGCCATGGTTCATAACGGGAATGTTATCAATTTTGTGAAGTTGCGAAAAACCTTGAATGATGTTTATCATCGTATGGTAGAGACATCCAATGATGTTGAATTATTATTATATACCTTTGCAACTTACTTGCAGGAAAAGAATTTGGAACATATTACCGTAGATGACCTGTACGAGACCGTTGAATTTGTTCAGGAACATGTTCAGGGAGCATATTCCTGTATTACATATATTAAAGGACAAGGTTTTTTAGCTTTTACTGATCCCTACGGTATCCGACCGCTTATCATGGGAAAAAAAGAAACTGAAAAAGGCACAAAATATATTTTTGCATCCGAAACAGCAGTTTTTGATTATCTTGGCTATGAATATGTACGTGACCTGGAAGCCGGAGAAGCGGTATTTATTGATATGGAAAATCAGGTGCATTCCCGCATCTTAACACGTAAAAAACCGTCGTTTTGTGTCTTTGAATATATCTACTTCGCACGAGAAGACTCTGTTTTTCGTAACCGTCTCGTAGCGAGTGAAAGGGTGCGGATGGGCAAAGCCATGAAAGAGCCGCTTGAAGAAACCGGTGTTAAGCCGGATATTATTATCGATGTACCGAATTCAGCTTACTTTTTTGCATCCGGACTTGCGGAAGTGATAAATGTGCCCTACCGGCGCGGATTGGCTAAGAATCGTTTTATCGGCCGCAGTTTTATTACTCCGAGTGAAGAATTGCGTAAACGCGTTGTACGCCAAAAATTAAATCCGATCCGCGATATCATAAAAGACAAAAAAATTGCTGTAATGGACGATTCGATCGTACGCGGTACCACATCCCGCCATATCGTAAATTTATTAAAGGAATATGGCGCAAAAGAGGTGTATTTCATATCCGCATCTCCGCCTGTTAAGTATCCCTGTATTTATGGAATTGATATGTCAGTGAAGAAAGAATTAATAGCCGCAAACAGCTCTGCAGAGGAAGTTGCAGAAAAACTGAACTGTGAAAAGGTTATCTACCAAAGCGTTGAAAGATTACGGGAATTATATCATGATCTGCCTATTTGTGATGCCTGCTTTTCCGGAGAATATCCCACCGGGATCACCAGGGAAATATTGGATGAAATTGAAAATGAAAAATTAAAATCCAACAGAGTATAGATTTTGTCTTGATAACCCACTCGCAAGGAGAGAAAATATATGAACAATGAAAAAATAACGATGAAAGCCCTGACCTTTGATGATGTGCTGATAATTCCGGCACGTAGCAAGGTGTTACCGAGTAAAGTATCGACTGAGACGCATATCACAAATAATATTAAACTGAATATCCCTTTTGTATCAGCGGCCATGGATACGGTAACAGAGGCACAATTGGCAATTGCAATTGCTCAGGAAGGCGGTTTGGGGTTTATTCATAAAAATATGAGTATTAAACGGCAAGCTGATGAAGTAGATACTGTTAAACGTTCAGAGAGCGGTATGATCATTGACCCCATTACCATTGATCCGAACAAACCGATCCACGAAGCTCTCGCTATGATGTCGCATTATTCCATTTCCGGTGTCCCCGTTGTCCGGGATGGAAAATTAGTCGGTATTGTCACCAACAGGGATTTACGCTTCATTACACGGGATGATTATGGTGCAAAAGTCTCCGAATACATGACATCCAAAAATTTGATAACCGCGCCTATGGGAACCACACTCGAAGAAGCCATTAAACCTCTACAGAAACACCGTATTGAAAAACTGCCTGTCGTGGATGAAAAGGGCTATTTAAAAGGTTTGATCACTATCAAGGATATTCGCAAAAAAATGAAATATCCCAAGGCAGTCAAGGATGAAGTCGGTCGTTTGCGCGTTGGTGCGGCGGTAGGAGTTTCAGGTGATTTTATGAAAAGGGTTGCCGCGTTAGTTGAAAGCAATGTGGATATTATCACCGTCGATACTGCACACGGACATAGCGAAAAGGTATTTAACGCGGTTAAATCTATCAAAACGGCATATCCGGATTTACCCCTTATGGTCGGAAATGTTGCAACATACGAGGCAACACGTGATCTTGCCGCTATCGGTGTGGACTGTGTGAAAGTGGGTATCGGACCGGGTTCCATCTGTACTACGCGCGTCGTAGCGGGTGTGGGTATACCTCAGTTAACGGCTATAATAGAATGCGCGCGCGCTGCCCGGGAAGCCGGAATTCATATTATTGCGGACGGCGGCATTAAATATTCAGGAGATGCAGTAAAAGCGTTAGCCGCCGGTGCATCGGCGGTCATGATCGGCTCATTGTTTGGCGGTACCAAGGAATCACCCGGTGAGGTGGAACTGTATCAGGGTCGCCGTTTTAAGGTTTATCGCGGTATGGGCTCCCTTGCCGCTATGAAAGATGGCAGCTCTGACCGCTATTTTCAGGATGAAAAAACCGGTAGCGGTAAATTTGTCCCCGAAGGCATTGAAGGCCGTGTACATTATAAAGGAGAACTGGCGGATGTCATTTTTCAGCTGGTTGGCGGACTCCAGAGCGGCATGGGGTATGCCGGTTGCCAAACCATCAAAGAAATGGATGAAAAAGTTAAATTCGTTCAGATTACCAACGCCGGCCTGCGTGAAAGCCATGTACATGATGTCATCATAACCAAAGAAGCCCCGAATTATTGGGTGGAAGAAAAGTAGAAGATAGAAGATAGTGATAAGATATAAGTTATGAGTTATGAGTGGAAGAGAAATAAGAGTCGAAAAGTCGAAGAGTTGAAAAGTTGAAGGGT
>JAUXEL010000152.1 GCA_030620575.1 Fidelibacterota bacterium | reverse complement strand
TGCCGTGAAAAGCCGCTGATCAGCAGAAGCAATAAAACAAGACGAACAATGATCTCTATATTTAAAAGCAGGACACTTAATCCGGCACGGTTATCAGCGCGCAGAAGCAAAACACCCTGATTATTCAACATATCGAAAAAGAGAATGGCAAGCGACAAAGTAAGTAAATGCGGAGTATTGCTTCTCACCGCAATCATGCTCAGTTGATTACGAAAGATGAAAATAAGAACTACAAAAAGTAATCCCACAAGCATAATAAATGCAATAGTATTGGTCAGGTATGCTGATTTTTTATTTTTACGGACATAATAATTCATGAAGGCAGCATCAAAACCAAAGGGAAGAATGACTGTCATAAAGCTGATAAATACATAACAATAAGCAATTTGCCCGTATACATCCGGAGGAAACAGATTACTCCAAATCGTGACCTGAATAATAAAATTAAGTCCCCGTGCCATTATATTGCCGGAAGTATAAATAAGAGAGTTTTTAAACAGCTTATTTGACACGTTTTGCTCTCCTGCGGCTGAAATAAAGAATGGGGAAAACACAAACAACATACAGGATAACCATAAGGAATTTTATTCCGGGCATCTGAATATCACATATACTGAAAATCAGCGTTGCGATCAGTGTCAGAGAGAACATCAGGAAAAGATTTTTCCATTCGTAGGGTATAGGCATCCACTTTCGTACAACAAAATAGGTACACACTGCCATGAATACATAGGCAGACAGCGATGATATTCCGGCACCCAGCATCCCGATACGGGGAATGAGAATAAGATTTAATCCGACATTCACAAACGCTGCAATTCCTACAATAATGGGTACAACCCAGGTTTTTCCCGTATAAAATATTGCCGGCTGTAAATTGATGTAGATCCCATTAAACAGATAGGCTGCCAATATAAATGGTACAATAATAATACCCGCCCAGTAGGTTTCCGCAATAAAATGATTCCCCAAAATTTGGAAAGAAACAATTTCTTTAATAAAAAAGGTAATAAGCAAAAATACAATACTCATTAAAAATACAAACCAGGTCATTATTTTAGAAAATAATCGCGGTGATTCAGGATCGTCGTGTTTCTGCAAGAAAAAAGGTTGCCAGGCAAAGCGAAATGCCATCACGATCAACATCATAAAAATACCCAGTTTGTGGCCTGCGGAATAGAGTCCCACCTCCTGCAATCCCTTAAACCACTCCAGCATATACCGGTCACTCAATTCAATGACCATACTGGATAAACCGCTGGGAACAAAAGGCAGACCAAATAACAGCAGCTTTTTCCATAATGCAGGGGAAAAATGCCCGTTCCAGTTTTTAATTATTACCGGGATCAATAGCAGCACATTAAAAGCGGATGCCACCATATTGCTGATGAATACACCTTCAATGCCCTTTCCGCGATAGCGTATAAAGTAGATATTAAGTCCCACATTGATTAAAACATTCACAATGATGATCAAAGTAAATTTGCCGGCTTTATTGCTGATCCGCAAATAATGCAGAGGGATCAGAAACAGAGAATCAAGCAGCAAAATACATGCTGTCATGCGAACAATACGAATATAATTTTCCGAATGCAGCAGAATGCGGCTGAGACCGGGTGCAAAAGCCCAAATAATAAATGAAAAAACGATACTGGTGATGATCAGTGACATAAATACGGTGGTGAAAACATCTTTTTTCTCATAATTGTCCTTTGCTCCCACCTTGGAGAAGAAACGTAAAAAAGCACTTTCCAAACCGTAATGATATATAATATTCATGAAGGCGATAAAAGCATAAACAAGAGAAATAATTCCGTACTCTGAAGGCGTAATATGGTGGGTATAAAAAGGAAGTAACAAAAAATTGATCATTCGCGCAATAACATACCCAAATCCATAGATAATCGTTTGTTTACTTAGTCTGATAATATCTTGTTTTACCATTTCCTTCCTATCTTGTCGTCAGCCTGTCTTGTCGTTATCCTACCTTATAGTCATCCTGCCTGCGCCGATGCATATCGGTGAAAAATATGCCGGCGGCATGTTTATTCAGGATCTCTATGAGAGTTCTTGCATGAATCTTCTTTGAAAACTTCATTCTCAGGGAGATCCCGAACTCCCCGATGCTTCGTAGAGTACCTAAACTCCTAAACCTCTTATACCAGCCGATCATTCGGATAAAAGCGGGCTCAACGTGTTGAGCCCCTACAATATGTTTAAATCAAAGATCCAATTTTAATGTATCTCTAAAAACACCCCCGGCGCCAAAACTTTCTTTAAAGCGCGCCAATCCGTAATTCGGTTCCATATTAACAGTAAAAATTCCGTAATCCAAATATCGGAAACCGCGCTGTATACTGTCGGCGATCACTTCCTTAAACAGCACATTTACGCCCCTGTATTCCTGATATTTTTCATTATGAGAAATATAAAACGCAAGTGTTACAAGCCCGTTTGCGTCAAACATAACAATACCGGCGATCATTGTATCTTTTAAATAGGCTCCGTAAAGTCGGATACGCTCGGGATAACGCCTTGTCAGCTCTTTAAGTTCCTCTATACTATGTGTCGGACTTACACCATGGCGGATATTTAAATTATTTTTCAAAATGGCGTAAAATGAATCATAATCATCACTTTGACGAACCGTAACACCCAATTTTTCACCCCGGCGAAAGGCAGTTCGATTGCTGCTTTTAAATTTTGCAATATTCTTATCAATATGATCTTCTAATTTCAGTACAGAGGAGATCTCACGCTTCAAATATTGATACCCATATTGGAAACAGGCAAATTCCAGGTAATTATTAAGCTGTTTTTTGTATATATCCGGGGGCAAGGTCATCATAATACGCTGAAAGCCCTCACGTTTCGCATAAGCATGCAGGGCTTTAACAATTTTAACATTTTTTTCGACACTCTGGGCGACCGGTTGAACAATACCTCCGAAACTGCTCCCCCGGTGAGAATGCAGATAACGAATACCTTCTTCGGTATGATCTACCGCGGGAAAAAGCGCAATAGGTTTAGATTTCTCCATAAATATCAAGGAATGATCTTTAAATCTTTTTTTTGGATGATAATTTAAAAAATGCCGTTCATGAAATAGCGTCCCATTGTTTGCTGTTTTTACAAAATCATCCCAAAACAGGTGTTTTTTGTCATCATACAAAACGACATCTATCATGTATCTTCCTTTTTTATTTTGGTATCATTGTTAAAGATAACAGCAGATGTATACCCTACAACTTCATTATCATCGTGCAGTACTTCCCCTGAATGGCTGTATCCCAAAACACGGATAGAATGCTGTTCCTTTCTTAGACCACGCAGTAGTGCAATAATGGGACCGCCTCCGCAAGCTTCAACCGTACCTAACTGCAGATGCTGCAATATTCCGGCATCATCCCCGTTTTGCAACATATTGATAAATTGTTCATCCATTCGCCGGGCTTCAACTGCGGAATGAAAATGGGACAGATCACTACTGGCAACAAAAAGAATGTCCTGCTTATATTGCCGGTACAATATTCTGATACACTCCCCTGCTTCCCTGATACTCTCCTCGCCTTGATCCCCCATCACTACGGGTAATATGCTGACATTATCCAGAGCGTACTGGATAAATGGCAGTTGAACTTCCAATGCGTGCTCTGATCCGTGTCCTAACTCGGAAGCTGAAATGCCTTTGCAATTGAGTGCAATATCTCTCGCTTCTGTATTTACGGGACAATCTCCCAGAGGAGT
>JAUXEL010000180.1 GCA_030620575.1 Fidelibacterota bacterium | reverse complement strand
GGGTATGTTGCAGAGAGAAACAATTTCAGAGGGAAAACTTTCTCCTCCTTCATTAACGGCAGTAATCTTAAAACTATAAATAACACCATCATCAATACCGGGTATCAGACAGTGCTGATCATCAAGAAGAATCCCGTCATCCCAGCCTTTTTTGCCTTTCCGGGTATAAACAATATATTTTTGAGGTACCGCGCTTGCTTCGAGAGGATCCAGTACCGGTTTCCATTTAATGCGGATCACTTTTCCGTACAGTACCTCCGCCATTACATGGTCAGGAGGCAGCGGCTGTACAACATATTCCTGATCATACTGCGTTGCAAGAAAACGCAAAAAACCTTTATAAATTGATCTGCTGACATCAAATCGGAATTGCGGATCATTTCCAAATTTCATATCAAGAAAATTATGATGGGAATGCAGTTCCAATAGCGCAGACGGTACATTGGGTCTCCAGGCTTCGCTGTATCCTGCATCCCACATACCGCGGCGATTCCATATCGGATCGTATTTTGCCATAATATCATTTACAATTTGCGTTTGCAGAATATCCGCAAAATCACGATTTACATAACGGGATTGTCCATCCGGGAAGGTAAGTTCCTGATTTCCCTTTGGATTATCCCAGTCGCTTTCTCCACCCCGCCTGCTATAAATTAACAGTGTACCTATTACGGTATCGTTGCGGGTGGTACCAGCATCGCTATGAAAAGCAAAGGACAGATCAATGGGAATATCAAGTCCGGCTGTATCGCGGTTCACAATAGGACCAAAAGGTGCGCCCTTCAGATAATTGACCCATTCTCCGCGGCATTTGTAATCGTCGTTATAATCCACGGTATCCTGATGAATATTGTACACCATTTCCGGCATTCCGGCGTACTGCAGGTAATAGCGTGCAGCTTCAACCCAGCGCGGACGCTCGCTGATCATGCCGTTGCGCTCTATATCGCCCATACCTCCGCCAAAGCGAATAGCATCTGTAGTAATGTATTTTGTCTGGCTCAGCCGGTTTGCTTTTACGATAACACTGCCTTCCGTTCCGGCCATAAATTTAAATTTACCGAGATATATCCATGTCTCGCCCCCGATTTGCTGGTTGACCAAAAACTCCGTCCGCCCGCCGGCATGATGCACTATGTATTTTGCGTCATCCACATTATTTTCGTCATGATGGTAAGAGATATAAACGCAGTATTCACCGGTTTCAGGAATTTCCGGGGTATATTCCACGGAAACATACTGATCGTTGGCGAGACGCTGCCTGTAGGTGCCAAAACGAAAGGGATTATCACCGGAAACATAAGGCTTTTCTCCTCCCGCATAACCGATTCCACCATCTTCCCAGACACCGTCTTCCTTATATGCATTTCCGGGATCATCATTATCTACAATAACTTCATTGGTGTTGATGTCCCGTTCCCGCGGTAAAAACGTATTTGCACCCGCATTTTCCAACATAGGAAGCAGATACTGCAGCACATAAGCTGTGGGGTAAATATCTTCTACGACCTGAAAATTCCGTGCCCGCTGCCATTCCCAACGGTTCAGAGAGTTTTCATAATACCAGCCGTGACTATTCCATAGTGCAATATGGCGACCGTACAATCCCTTAGATGCGACATAGGGCTTGCTGTTGTTCCGGACAATGGGTTCTATTTTCTTCGGATCAACGGGCAGCTTCTCATTGTGCCAGTCTGATCTGTTTTCAATATAATAATTCGGGATCAATGTGTGTATTGGAACACCGGTCGCGTACATGGTGACGGTGTAATTATTGTATGAATTTCCCAGTTCCTCCCGCAATACCCGGTACATATTCGCAACGCTCTCTTCCCGCAACGGGCGGTATGCAAAATACCGGTTAAAATAAATGTCTAATGTCTTTTCATCCCGATCAAGGACCAAAGTATCAATGCGTGTATGGGGAACCATTTCAACATCCTCAAGTTTTCCTGCTTTGCACTGATTCAGGAATACTTGAGTTGCTCTATACACATCTTGAACTCTTTTGCCTTGCTCTATAAACACCGGGGGAATTGTCTTTTTAATCGCTTGGGACGAACCTCCGCAGGAGATCAAAATAATAACGGTTAAAAAGACAATCATAACTCTTGTTATGTGTCTCATTCAGTCAATATCCTCTTTCTCGTATTATCTATAAAATATTCAAATATCGCTTTTTTATGCTCCTCATTGTCAATACGTTCCGGATGCCATTGCAGACCGAGAATAAAACGGTCGCCCTTATATTCCATGGCTTCGATCAATCCCTCGGGCGAATAGGCAGTAATATCATAATCCGAAGGAAAATGTTCCGGGGCAACTGCCTGATGATGGTTGGAATTTACAATAATAGATGAGCGGTTGAAAATGCTTTTTAACCATTTTCCGCCTTTTATTTCAATTTTATGGTAGATATCTCCGGTTTTTTCATGTTTATCGACAAAATCAATGTGCTGAATCAACTTCCCGCCATTTGATATTGCCAACAATTGATGGCCCGCGCAAATCCCTAAAACCGGTAAATCGGTTTCATTTAATACCATTTTCATCAGCATAATATCCGTTTCTGCACGCTTTGCATTCATCGCCAGTGATCTTTTATGCACGAGATCGTCATATAGGTCCGCCGGATAATCCGCGCCGCCGACAAACAGCATTCCATCGACCCGTTCCAAATACACTGAAAGTTCTTCTTTACTTGGTTTACAGGGAAAAATAAGCGGCAATCCGCCCGCTTCATATACGGCATTTACATAGTTGACCGGTACCCTGTACCAGCGATGTTTGTCTGCATAATACGTTGAATTGATACCGATAACTGGACGTAAATTCTGTTTCATTTTCTATTATTTCCCATCTTTATCTTATTTTCATATTTCTATTATCTGCTCTTTGTTCCTGATTTCGTGATCTGCAATACAATGAGACGCAAAAATTGACATTCCTATACTTGTTTTTTTTAAGGCGAATGCCATTCGTCGCTATTATTG
>JAUXEL010000136.1 GCA_030620575.1 Fidelibacterota bacterium | reverse complement strand
TTGAATCCGGTAAATAATTTGCAATTGGGAATTGTAGTTAAGGATATATCGGGAAAAGTCACCTGGAATACCTCTGCTGAACCCTATGTTGAGTTTCAAACCCGACGTGTTGATTATTATCCCGGTGTATACCATTTCGGGATCAGTTATCTGCTTAACAGCCGGTATTTATTCAGTGGCACGTATAAATATTCTGTAGATATTGAACCTACCTGGCATGCAGGTATTGAAACGCGGGTAGGTGAAGCGATCTTTTTACGCGCGGGAGCCGATAACGGATTGCCGGTTTTAGGGGCAGGAACGACTTATAAAATTTGGAAAAACATTACAACCCGTATGGATTACGCATTTGTTGTTGAACGAGTAAATGAAGGCAGCAGCCATATATTTACCTGGTTGTTTTACTTCTAGGAGATTGTATGATTAAAAAAATTATTTTTACATTAAGTTTGGTTGGCTTTATTTTGGCCGGAGAAGGACTTCCGGTACTGACACTGCCTTTGCTGGCTCAGGAAGGGTATTTTCCGTCAACACCGGTAAAACCGGAAAATGAGATCACTTTCTCTTATGCAAATTGGTATTATGATACGGATTATTCTGCAATTTCTGTCAATTACAATACTTTCTTTTTTGGATTTAAAGGCTTGATTTCAGGAAATATTGATATTCGCGGTGATGTCCCGACTATTGATCCTGTTGGCAGCACATCGTATTATAATTCAACATTATATCTAGGGAAAATATGGGATTTAGATGACCATTGGAGTATAAAAGGAATAGCTAACCTGTTGACAGAACGCCTGTTTTATGCAACATCCTGGGGTGCATCATTGGATGCTGAAGTTGCATGGACATTTAATGTACGGTATAGGGCACTACTGGGTGTTGAGAACTTGGGAGCAATGACTCCGCTTAATACTGTTCCTACAAATATTCCCGGTCGCTATTACGCAGGCGGTGATGTGATATTTAATTTTTTCATTTTATCATTTAAAGCCGGTGTAACACGCGATATTGATCCTTACTTCCGTTGGGGAATTCGCTATTTCCATCCTGTATTTGATATAAGCTATAGTTTCGATAACCTTAAGCAAGTGCATCATATTGGTGCTGATATAAAATGGAAACAGTTCCGGATTGGATACGGTCAGTACTTCCATCAGGGCGGACTGGGGTATCCCATGATGTTTTCCGTTGGGATTCATTTTTAAGGGAAAATAGTTTACAATTATAAGAGCATATATTCCATGAACAAACTAAAACACATACTCATTACCGGATTACTTGTTTTGTTGATGACATCTTGTGAGGGCTTGATGCGTGATGCGGAAGCTCCGCGCCGTCCTTCAGAAGATCATTTTATTCCACCCACCAATCCGGGTATTGTTTTTACAAATCTGGAAAATGCTTTTTATTATCGCGAATATGATATTTACGGTCGTTGTTTTTCCGATTCTTCCACTTCAGGGAAAACCTATCGTTTTAATCCTGCCCCTGTAAAAGCCGTGGTTTTTCCGCCGCAATGGACTGTGCAAAATGAAGAATTATATTTTCAGGAACTGGTTGCCGCCTGCCCTTCAGATTCTTTATTATTACTTAATATTACCAATGATGATGTTCCGGACAGTGATGATGGAGATTCAATCAGTTATCAAATTAACTACAACCTTATAGCAAATCATACACGCCAGGGGATTGACAGAGTTTTTAGAGGGAGAAGTTATATTAAGTTGATTAGAAACAATCAAAATTATTGGGTGATCTATTATTGGCAGGATATACCTGTATCTACCGATGCTACATGGTCTGACCTTAAAGCGTATTTTTAACATAATTAGAGGGAAATTGTAATTGTAATGAAAAGGGTTTTAGGACTTATTATCGGTATTATATTGCTAAACGGATGCACTACTAAAAATTTTGATGCGGTAGATCAAATAATAACATCAGCAATATCAGAACATATTTTCCCCGGTGCTGTTTTATTGGTAGGAACAGCAGATAATATTATATACGAAAAAGCATATGGTCACTTCACTTATGCGGATGACGCGCAAACCGTAACCACTAACTCTATTTTTGATATGGCTTCATTAACAAAGGTGTTTGCTACATCTATGTGCATGATGAAATGCATTGATTCCGGTTTGATAGATCCGGAAGTCCCCGTTATTGATTATTTGCCGGAATTCAATAATCACGGAAAAGAAGCAATTAAAGTTAAACATTTATTAATGCATAATAGTGGACTTCCGGCCTATGCAAAGGCAGGGAAATCGCGCCGGGAAACGTTTGACAAAATTATGAATATTGAAATGACGCAAGCCCCGGAAACTTATAAATATAGCTGTTTGAATTTTATTACCCTAATGCGCGTGATTGAATCTGTTACCGGAAAGATGATGTGGAAATTTTATAAAGAAATATATACTGATCCGATGGGACTTGATCGAACAATGTTTTCTCCTCCGGAACATCTGCAAGCGGAATGCTTGCCGACTATTGGAGATAGTAGCGGAACACATATTATTTTACAAGGTAAAGTGCACGATCCGCTCGCATTGTCTCTGGAAGGATATTCCGGGAATGCGGGTTTGTTTTCAACTGCTTCTGATCTGGCTGCGTTTTGTCAATTGGTGTTAAACAATGGTGTCTGCAATAACAGACCTTATGTAAAGGAAAAAACCCTCATTCCGTTTACTACGCTGCAATCCGGAACCCGGACCTATGGATGGGGTGTCAATAACTATAAAAGTTCTGCCGGCGTAAATATGTCGGAAACTGCAATAGGGCATACAGGATATACCGGTACCTGTGTATGGATAGACCGTGAAAAAGATATATTCATCATTTTTCTAACAAATAGGGTCTTTCCCTTGGATAAAAAATCTGTCACACCTGTTCGAAGGTCTGTTAATAATGCAGTTATTGAGGCTGTATTTGGGGAATAGATTTTTTCAGCTCCATGTAATAGATATGACTCCGGAATTTGTGTTAAAAGTAATGGTTCCAAAGATACAAAATGTTAAAAGTTAATAATAGCTGAGGAAAAATGAATATCTTAAAACGTTTTTACAAAATATACTTACTAACGATTATTTTATCAGGTGTGTTTATCTATGCAAATGATATTTTTTATGCTGAGATTTATGTAGAAGGAAGCAATAAAACAAAACTGGCATTTACGCATAAAAACGAAGTAAAACATATCGCTGACAAAACGATTTTAACCCATTTCTATTATACACCCGATGGATCACTGCATGTCAAAGAAGAAATAGTGCTTTTTAAAGGACAGCCTCTTTCTAACACACTCGAATCCTACGGGGTCAATGAATATGCGAAAATGGAATTCAAAGGCAATAAAGTAGATATTTCATTTCGTCATAATGATATGAAAAAATCTACTACCCGAAAAATGAAAACCCCCTTGGTTTTTGGTCCGTCACAACAAAACATGCTTAATGAATATTTTGATGAAATTCTAAATGGCAAAGCTATTAATGTATATGCTTTGGCTCAGGAATTCTTAAAAATGGTTAAATTGAAAGTTCAGCGTATTGAAGGCTCTCAATATGAACAACCGGGAACGATGGTGTTAGAGATGAGACCCCGCAGTACAGTAATAAATTGGTTTGTTGGCAAAACCTATTACGTAATAGATCTTCAAAGCGGCAGGATACTTGAAATGCATGGATTTTCTACGTTGAGACAAAAAATTAACGGTAAGTGGGAATACGTAAATATGGATTTCTATTATATCTACGAATAACATGCTGAAAATTATACTGGAATGCTGACCTTCTATCCGTTGATGAATCCAAAAGTATAATGATCATCATAAAACTATAAATACAATTCCTCAATTTTCATTAAAACAACCTTGTTTATTTTTTGTGTTGACACTAAAAAATGAAACATTTCCCGTTGCGATCTTTTTTCCTGAATTAAAGTTACGGGAACATCCAGATGATCTTTATTGTGCTCGTATGTTTCTATGATGGTATTTCGCAGTTCACATTCAGCACAATAAACAGTTCTTCCACATCCTCCCGGAAGGGATGCATTTTTACAGGAAAATACTTCACCGCTTGTTTTATGGATAATTTCCGACCTGTCTTTATTTAATAAAGATTGTGCCAGATCGTTTGCAGACTGGAAAATACCATTTTTATCAACAATGGCAACCGGAGCAGCAATCGAATTTAAAAACGGAGTGAAATCTAAGAAAGATTTAGAAAAAATATCGTCAAGACAATCTTGACAAATACCATGTGTGACGGCTCCTTCTGAATGAACATCAGAATCAATGCTGCCTAAGCTTTTATGACACCATGAACACACACGATTCATATTGAAGATCCTCTCTCAAATTCTTTAAAAAATAATACAAATATTAATGAAAAAAAAGTTAATATTTGATAAATAATATGTTTAGCTATTGTAGCCGATGTTAAAGTTTAAAAAATACAGATTATCAATATTTATTCCTGATCCTGTGTTCTTTTTTGTTTTCGTGCATGTGGGTCCAATTCAAATTTTCGTAATCGGATAGATAAAG
>JAUXEL010000197.1 GCA_030620575.1 Fidelibacterota bacterium | reverse complement strand
AGGGGGCAGGGGGTGGTAATTGTTACCTTTTTACTCTTTCTGTACAAAAATATATAATTGAGACCCTAATCCGCCAGTCGACGGATCTTGTGAACTCCCTCGACGAAATCTTGGGTCAAGTTTTTTTCTGTTAATATGTGACATTGCTCACAGTATAAAACTAAAAAGGCTGGTAAATCCTTATTATGCGTATTGGATGCAAAAACTTGCCCCAAGTTTTTTGAGATTTTCTGTGCTCCCAATCACATTATTTTCACCATAACGCATAAAAATAGCCTAAAAATCTTGGCTCAAGTTTTTTTTCATAATCATATTTATCAGTTTTTATTAAAATCACTGTTAAATATTCATTCTTTTGTGTATTTTCCGGCAATGAAAAACTTCCCGGAAATTATTTTATCGTATTATAAAAAAGACCCAAAATGCCGCCTGAAGATAAAACAATTGGCACAAAAACTGCGTATCTCCCAATCGGATTATTCTGCATTCCGTGATTCGGTAAAGCAATTAGCCCATAGCGGAAAACTGTACCGCTTTAAAGGCAATTGCTATGGTTTAAGCGGTCAGGTGGGGGAAATGATCGGTACTTTTGATATTCATCCAAGGGGATTTGGGTTTGTCCATACTCCGGATGAAAAGAAAATCCACATTTCCGAGGATAATATCTCTAATGCCTGTCACGGCGACACGGTTGCAGTCGTTATACATCGAAAGCGCAGACACGATCGTGATCTTGAAGGTCATATTAAACGTGTGATTACACGAGGTAAGAATGAATTTATTTGCATTTACCATAAACTGCGCGATTATCCCCTTGGCATACCTGCCATTTTTCATCTTCGTTCAGAGATAATTATTGAGAATATGAACGGTCTTTCACCGCAGGAAGGTGAATACATTATGGTGGAAATTACCACCTGGCGAACAGGGGGGCAGCGACACCTCGGGCGTTTAAAAAGTATTGTCGGTAAAGAAAACACATCCGAGTTTGATGCTATTTTTGTCGCAAATAAGCATAATATTCCCGACGCTTTTTCTCCGGAGACCCTAAAGCAGGTTGATAAAATAGTCTTTGAAATCCCGGATGACCCGCATCGAAAGGATCTGCGGGATATTCCCTGTTTTACTATTGATCCCGCGGATGCCAAGGATTTTGATGATGCGGTTTCAATAAAAATGACAGAGGAAGGGAATTATCTGTTGGGTGTGCATATTGCGGATGTCAGTCATTATGTCCCTCTTTCAACACCATTGGATGATGATGCTATCGCACGCGGAACCTCGGTGTATTTCACCAATCAGGTTATGCATATGCTTCCTGAAAAACTAAGTACCGAATTGTGTTCATTGCAGCCGGATACGGACCGCCTGGCAATGACAGCAATGATGACAGTCTCAAATAAAGGCGAATGTTTATCATATAAGATCATGCCATCTGTAATCCATAGCCGGCAGCGGTTTACATACAAAGACGTGCAGGATATTCTGGACCGGGGAGAGGGTAGGTTTTACACGGAATTATCCGCAATGAGTAAGCTCGCCAAAATACTTAAGAAGAAACGTGTGGATGAGGGAAGTATTGATTTTGATCTGCCCGAACCTGTTTATAATTTAGATGATCAAGGGGTCCCCGTCTCTATTAAAATCAGAGAACGCTTATGGAGTCATCATATTGTTGAAGAGTTTATGCTGCTGGCAAATCAAACAGTAGCATCCTTTGCACGGACACGCGGAACCAATGTCCCCTTTATTTACCGTATACATGATATTCCGGAAGCAGACAGTATTTATGAATGGTTTGCGTTAATGGATGCTTTTGGAGTTAATATCTCTTTTTTCGGACTTCCGATCACATCCAAAAAATTCCAAAAAACGTTAAAAAAGGTTATGAAGCAAAACGACAGCAATTATATAATGCGCTTGGCTCTGCGTACGATGACTAAAGCAAAATATAGCGTTAAACCGGTTGGCCATTTTGGACTGGCTTTTGAAGATTACACGCATTTTACTTCACCCATCCGGCGTTATCCGGATTTGGTGGTGCACCGCTTATTAAAATATTATTTACGCAACGAACAACTGGATCAGGGCATGCAAAAACGCCTGAAATATATCGCAAAAAAATCCAGTGAAGCGGAAATGCGCGCCCTGAAAGCAGAACGTGAATACCACAAAATTAAACAAATGAGGTATATTACATCCCACATTGGTGATATGTTTACCGGTGTTATTTCCGGGGTTGCTCATCATGGGTTCTGGGTTGAATTAGACCATATTTTTGTGGAAGGATTTGTCAGTGTTAATACACTGAAAAACGATGTCTGGGATTATAATAAACAGCACCGTACCCTAAAAGGAATACGCAGTAAAACGGTTTATAAAATCGGAGATACGGTAAAAGTGCGGGTTGTCCGGGTAGACATCAAACGCGCCCAGGCGGATTTTGAAGTGGTGAAATAAAAGACAGTAGGCAGTAGACAGGAGTCAGTAGGCAGAAGGCAGTAAAAAGATAGAAGAGACAAGGCACTGCCTTGTCTAAAGCACTGCCTT
>JAUXEL010000077.1 GCA_030620575.1 Fidelibacterota bacterium | reverse complement strand
TTTGGTGTTTTGGCACCGCTGTATTTCGGGAAAACTATTCGCTTCGATGTAAAAAATCCGGCAAATGCCGTATTGGAAGGCAATGCGCAATATGCATGGACTAAAAATATCGATCCCGGCATTTCGTACCGTGAAGATATATTAATGCGTGACAGTAGTATTGTTAGTTCGCAGTCAGAACAACTTTTGTCTGTTAAAAATGCATACTATCTTATTAAAAGCTTTGATCAGGCTGCCGGACTGGGTCCGGTAACAGATAATACCGGCAAACAGATATTTTTATTGGGTGTTGATATTGAAAAGCTTAACGGAAACTGGGTGATCCGTGGTCACGCTATGGCTGAACCCATTATTTCAGGATAAGCTTTTTTTAAAGGTCTGTAATCGTTGGCTTATATCCAAATCCGAAATAGCTGCAAGTTTATCTGTGGAAAATGATTCCACCAGAAATGAGGCCAAAACAGTTCCGCAAATCATTGCTTCCTTATAATCTTCAAAATGCAGGTCCGATTTCTTCTTGCTTGCGAGATACCCCATGAACCCACCCGCAAATGCATCCCCGGCGCCGGTGGGGTCAACCAACTGCTCTTCAGGGCAAATAGGATACATGGCATGCTGCTCGTAATGAAAAAGTTCAGCCCCGTATTTCCCCTTTTTGACAATGACTGTATGCGGTCCTAAATTTTGGATAAATCGCACTGCATCAGCAAGATGTGATTTTTTGCTCAACTGAATAATTTCTTCATCATTGAGGATAATGATATGTGAACGGCTGATAGCTTTTAGTAAAGTATCACGGCTTCTACTAATCCATAAATTCATGGAATCCAGTCCGACAAGGGGCTGATTTTCCATCTGATCCAGTACCTGCAACTGCAGTTCGGGATGGATATTGGCAAGAAATAATAATTCTGTTTTGCGGTATGCGGGAGGCAAAATCGGAGAAAAAGTCTTAAAAACATTTAATTCCGTAAAGATGGTTTCCCGTTCCTTCATACTCTTACGGTATTCCCCGCCCCAGCGGAAGGTTTTTCCCTCCCGGATCTCTAAGCCTTCCAGATCAATATTTCTACTTTTAAAATCATCAATGGCCTCTTTCGGGAAATCGCTTCCAACTACACCTACCATTTGAACCCGTGTTTGCCGGGCAGCGGCCAAAGAAAAGAAAGTGGCGGACCCGCCGACGGTATTATCACGGCGTCCTTTAGGTGTAATGACAGTATCAAGTGCTATCGAACCAACAACAACAAGTGGCATATTATCTTCCTATTTTATAAAAGTACATTTTTTGATTCCAACACCGGCATCGGTTTTCACCCGGTAAAAATACACACCGGAAGAAAGATGGCTTGGCGTCCAGGTGATCTTATGGTATCCTGCTTCAAATTCCGCATGGATTGGCTGCCCCACGCTTCTTCCCTGCAGATCAAAGAAATCGATAAGCACTTTACTCTGCTGTGGCAAAGCGAAATATATCTGTGTGCTGGGATTGAAAGGATTGGGATAGTTCTGGAACAATTTAAAATCTTCCGGGATACCTGCATGGTTGATCTTTGATACGAATTTTTCTTCTACGAGAATAAATTTAACTGCATCTGCGCGCAATACACTTCCAGGATTCGTATTACCCCCGTTATCCTGAATACGCAAAGTTATAGGCACGTCCTTTGGAAGATCATATTCCCCTACTGAAACCCAAGAACCGCTATTAATATTTTGGTCAACAACTATCGTATCAATTGGATTACCATCAACTAAAACGATATATTCGGCATGATCATGTGCATTTGAAGTAGGCGGGACAATAAATTGAATATCATAGCTCCCACTATATCTTAATATCTTAGTAAAATCCGCATGTGCGCCACTACCGCTATTGAATACACAGCGGCTGGTTTCTAACCATGCTGCTACACCACTGGTAAACCAACCACTACCATGCTCCGTATATCCAAGAGCATCCTGATTGTCAATAATACGATAATAGCTAGAACTTGCAAAAACCGGAATGTATTTAATGGGATTTCTAGGGTCATCACTTTCAACAATGATCATATCGTTATATTCACAAAAAGATTCGGATGTAAATGTAATGGAAATCTCTTTGGCTTCCATAGGTGCAAGTATAAGCGGGAATTCTTCACCAATAATAAGTTTACTGCCAAATCCTGATAAGGATGATATTTCTACTTTTTCTTTTCCATTATTTGCCATTGACAGATATAATGTGGCTGAATCACCCACTGAAACATCACCGAAAGTTAGTATATCCTGATCGATAATAAAGTTTTTATCTGCGATCAGGGCTGTGATGCGAACGACATCAATACCCATTGCCAGATTTGTATCAAGATTTTCAAATGTAATGGTATTCCCTGTTCCACTTTCCAAATCAAAAAATCCTACATGCTGCCATTTATCTGAACCAAGTAGTCTTGAGTTAAATAAAACAGTGTCTTGAATGCTGCTATTCTGAATAATACATCTGGCTGAATCTGTCGTAGAACCCGGTCCGTGAAAAAGGATATTGTAAGTTCTGGTTTCCTCAATATCGGGAGTGATGGTAAATGATCCCGCACCTTGTAATAAACGGGCATTCAAGTCCCAAAGCTCTCCACTGGTGTAATCATCCCATATTCCCGATACTTCGATATATTCTGTGTTTTGCTCATCAATAAAAAGATCGTCGGGAACATAATCAAGATGAACTTTTGCCTGATTCCCAACACTATCGCACACAGCTACAGCTACTTTTGCCAATTGATCCATAGCGATCCCTTCAATGGTTTCCCATTGATTTTCACCTGTGATCGCACAATCAAGTCGTTCGTAAGTTTCATACATGGTTTTAACAGTTATAAAGGGTTCATCAACCTGAAAAATGGGGCCATCGGTTTCTATTGCAAAGCGGATTTCATCTCCCTCAACGATTTCGTTTACCGTTAAAACAGGTGCAATAGTATCCAAAGGATCGATCCATATTCGCATGGCTTCAACATCCTTACAATACATAAATTCAACATCATGTTCTTCAGATAAACGATGTGCTAAATTATTCAACGAATCCATTCCGCTAAGGAAAGTCGCTTCAGGTAAATGAGACCAGAGACAAAGCATTTGATCGTTCCCTTCAGCAGCTTCTCTAAAAACAATATCCATTCCGTAATTTAAAGATGAAAATATGGTAAAATAAATTGAGCGAACTCTCCATTGCTTTAGATCACCTTTTATTCTATAATTATCTTCTGCAGGATGAAAAGGTACAGATCCGTCCACTATTGAAGTCCAGCAATCTGACATGTCAAAGGGAATAAATCGTTCTTGATATGACTGCCAATGATTATCCATGTACATCCATCCACTTCGGAATGATATGGGGAAAACATCATCTTCGATTAGAAAAGTACAAAGTGTTTTTTCATAATCATCTTGGTTTAGATCAAAATCGGGTGCCTTTTCCCATTTATAAAGGTCATCTCCATCCGGATCGGACCAGTAATAGGTATGATAATGCAAGGATAATTGATCATCATAAAGATCGATCGCATCCTGATGATATTTATTCATTAAATAAAGGGTAATATTTCTTCTTATCGGAATATTGCAGTTTTTAGAAAGATGGAATACATTTCCGGCCATCATCCACCATGTCATTTTCATGGGAGTACCATAACTATCACGTAGTTGATTACGAAAGGAGGTGTCCATAACAGCATATCCGTTCCTTTCAGGGTCCGAATAAAGGGTTGACTTACAATATCTGTTTCCGTATACGGTGATTGATAAACCTTCCCAGATAGATGTATCTGAGCCTATAACAAGATAGACTTTTCCTTTCTCAGCGGCAAAAGCAGGAAGTAGTATAGCAATTGCAAGAAAGAGTGTCAGAACTTTTTTGATTTTCATCTTATTTCAGCTTTAGTTTTTAATTATAAAAATAATTATAGATTTAAGCATTATTTTACAAAAGTACACTTATTTATCGCCATACCGGCAGGTGTTGTGACACGATAAAAATATATTCCCGAGGCCAAACCTGTTGGGAACCATTTAATATGATGATAACCGGCTTCCATATTTTGAGTGATCGTTTCTTCGATTTTTTTACCTTGCAGATCAAAGAAATCAATACTTACCTCCCCTGCTTCAGGTAAAGCAAAATATATCTGTGTGCCGGGGTTGAAAGGATTTGGATAGTTCTGGAACAATTTAAAATCTTCCGGGATACCTGCATGATTGATCTTTGATACGAATTTTTCTTCTACGAGAATAAATTTAACCGCATCTGCACGCAATACACTATTGGGATTCGTATTACCCCCGTTATCCTGAATACGCAAAGTTATAGGCACGTCCTTTGGAAGATCATATTCACCAATAGAAACAAAATGCCCACTGCCTGCATTTTGATCGACTACAATTGTATCTTGAGGAATACCATCGATCAAAATGATATAATCCGCATGATTGTGCGCATTTACGGTTTTCGGCACGATGAACTGAATATCATATGTACCGCTGAATTTTAATTCTTTTGTAAAGTCAGCATAAGTACCATCAGCGCGAATATAGGAGCAACGACTTGTTGCTAACCAAGCAGTTGCGGATGAGGTAAACCACCCGCTTCCGTGTTCGATATACCCAACAGTATCCTCATTGTCCACTAATCGATAATAAGTTGATGCATTGGCGAAGATCGGTATATATTTAACGTCATTCCTGGGGTCATCCGTCTCGATCGTGAGTATATCATTATATTCACAAAAATAATCCGTGTAGAATTTGAGCGGGATCTCTTTGACTTCCATAGGTGCCAGTGTAAGAGGAAAGGTCTCATCAATATGGATCTTTGAACCAAAAACTGAAAAATTGGAAATATTAAGCTCTTCTTTGCCCATATTTGATAGTTTTAATACATAGGTAGCCGTATCGAAAACGCTGACATCTCCGAAAGTGATCATATCCGTTTCCATGACAAAATTCATATCAACTACAAGAGGTGTAATACGGACAACATCAAGTCCCATATTCAGGTTTGTATCAAGATTTTCGAATGTGATCGTATTTCCAAGACCGGTTTCTAATTCAAAGAATCCGACATGCTGCCATTTATCGCATCCCAGCAACGTTGAATTGAATAATACCGTATCTGTGATACTGCTGTTATTAACGATCACTCGTACCGAATCCGTAGTACTCCCCGGACCATGGAATAGAACACCGTATGTAAGCGATTCTTCAATATCAGGTGTAATAGTAACTGATCCTGCACCCGAAACAACGCGTGCATTCAAATTCCAAAGCTCTCTTTCGGTATAATCTGTCCATAAACCCGATATTTCTACGAAAGCATCGTCCTGATCATCGATAAACTGATCATCAGGTACATAATCCAAATGGACTTTTGCCTGATTTCCCACACTGTCACATACAGCAACCGAAACCTTAGCAAGTTCGTCAGCCGGTATGCCTTTGATCGTTTCCCATTGATTTACACCCGTGATATTGCAATCAAGTCGCTCGTAAATTTCATATTTAGTTTTTACGGTAATAAAGGGTTCATTCACTTGAAACACAGGACCATCGGTCAACATTTCAAACCTTATTTCGTCTCCATCTGCGATCTCGTTCACGGTCAATACCGGTGCAATCGTATCTTCAGGATTGATCCATATTCGCATGGCTTCTACATCTTTGGCATACATGAATTCAACGCCATATTGATCAGCAAATTTGTGCATATATGCATTCACGGAATCCATCCCGGGAAGAAAGTCATTTTGCGGTAAATGCGACCACAAGCATACCATCTGATCATTCCCATTCGCAGCTTCCTGAAATAATGTTTCAACGTGTCTTACTGAATGCATGCTTGTGAACATCAATGAGCGTAAACGCCATTGCTTCAGATCACCCTCAATTTGGTAATTATCTGCATTGGGATGATACGGGACAAAGGCACTCGGTGATTCGGACCAATCAATATAATTATTAATAGGTTCTGTCAAATTAGTTCCCTTTGCGGGATAGCAATTCGACATATCAAAAGGAATAAAGCGTTCCTGATAAGCCTGCCAGACATTATCCATGTAGTGCCATCCGCTACGGAAAGAGATAGGAAAAACATCATCTTCTATGAGAAATTTGCATAAGCATTCTTCATAATCAGCCTGATTTGTCGTAAAATCAAGTCCCTGGTTATAATAATAAATCCCGTCTCCATCATAATCGGACCAGTAATAGTTATGATAATGTAAGGTCAATTGATCATCATAACGATCAATAGCTTCCTGATGATATTTTTTCATTAGATATAAAGTGATACTGTTCCGAATGGGGATATTACAGTTATTTGAAAGATGAAAAACATTACCGGCCATCATCCACCAGGTCATTTTCATGGGAGTACCGTAACTGTCTGTAAGGGAATCCCGAAAAGCAGGATCCATCACTCCATATCCCCAGCGTTCAGGATCAGAATACAAGCCGGATTTAAAATATCGTCCATCGTACCGGGAAGTACTTAATCCTTCCCAAATAGAAGTATCCGAACCGAGAACCAGATAGACTTTCCCTTTTTCACCTGCAAAAACAGGAACAAGCAGGATAAAGGAAATAATAAGTGATAAAATCTTTTTACATTTCATATTGACATCCTGTAATATTTTGTGAAATATATTTTACATATAGATCACAGGGTTATTTTTTATTTTAAATCATTAATATGCCAGGGTAAAATAACTGCATTGCGTATATTTAAGTCGTCTTTTACCCGCATAAATGCGATCCCGGCGTATTTTTTCGAGGACCCTTTCCATTCCAGCCAGGTATCATATTTAGTCTCAAAAGTAGAGTAATTGCTGGTGGAAGCTTCCCGGAAATACAATTCGCCGTTCTTTTTAACGATCATCAGCATATGGGCTGAAAAAATATCATCTTTATCAGCAAACAGCATCGCAACAATATCCCCACTATGAATACGCGATTTCACCTTATCAAGATACTCCATCGGAACATATTCCACTGTGATACTACGGTCTAATTTGATATAACGGAGATCTGTCATTCCTTTTCCTTTGAAAAAGTTTTCATGGGAAATCGTACGTGTCATACTTTTCGTATATTTTCCACCAACTTCGCGGGATACATCATCAAGGATCCAGGAATTTTCAGGCAGCCAGTCCGCCATGGTATAATGATTCCGTGTTTTCATTCCGATCAGCCCGTTTTGATAACGAATTTGTTGTAAATTATTGAAAAAATTATCCCAGGAATCAGAAATGGACAAGGCAAGCACATGCTCGCAGTAAACCATGCAGTTCGTTTCCTGGAAGTTTACCAAGGGATAAGTTTCCAATAAAGCGTAAGGACCATCGCCGGTAGCGGTCCAGCTATATGGTGTTTCAAGAAACATCTCAGAATAAAGACTGATCCTGTCTGTAATGCTGTAATCATTTTTTGCGTTTACCCGCAACATGGAATCAATTTCTGTATGGGTCATTCTTCCGATAACAGCAGGCGAATCGAGTGATTTGGGTGAACATGACATGAAGATCACAGCAATAGTGATAAAAAGGACTTTTTTCATGGTATTTATCCTTAATACGTTATTTCGACTTCAACAGTATCGAGAATACCCTTGATGGGAACACTGGGCTTGCGTATAACAGTGGTGATGGTTTTAATTCCATCGTATTTATCTTTAATGGTTTTGCCTATAATACCGGCAAGGGATTCTATCAGATGTTTTTTCTTTTTCGTTATGATATGCTCAATATCATGGTAAATGGCCTCGTAGTTGATGGTATCTTCCAGATGATCCGTTTCAGATGCCTTTTTGAGATCACAACCGATAAT
>JAUXEL010000055.1 GCA_030620575.1 Fidelibacterota bacterium | reverse complement strand
GCATGCGATTACCATTTCCTAATCTGTTTCACACAACGGGTTTGTACTTTATACTTTATACTTTATACTTTATACTTTATACTTTGTACTTTTGTCTTTAATCTTCTACTTTGAATTCTTCTCTTATATCATAGTACTTTATTTCCATACTATGGCGTACTCTGCCATATTCCCCATCTTCATATACATTATTCAATTCATTTGGATCTCTTTCAAGATCAAAAAGTTCCCAAACACCAATATCATAATAATGGATCAGCTTAAACTGTTTATTCCGGACACCATCATGTTTGGGTACATCATGCCATGCCGGATAGGCATAAAAATGATAATAAATGGACTCCCGCCATTCTTCATCCTCTTTGTTCTCAAAAAGATCCCGTAATGATTTCCCCTGTATGTCCTCCGGAATATCCACACCGGCATAATCCAGAAATGTGGGGGCAAAATCTAAATTCATGACAAAATCATTATTGACCGTTCCGGATTTTATACCTTTAGGATAACGGATCAACAAAGGCATACTGAACGATTCCTCATACATGAAACGCTTATCAAACCAACCGTGTTCACCGAGATAAAATCCCTGATCGGAGGTATATACTACGATCGTATTCTTTGTCAACTTGTGTTCATCGAGATAATCCAGTAATCTTCCAATATTTTCATCTACAGAAACGATGCATTCAAGATAATCTTCCATGTAACGCTGGTATTTCCATTCTTCAAGCTCTTTTCCGCTCAAATTACTGTTGCGGTAATCTGCATTGACTTCATCGTAATAGCTGTCAAAATTGGCTTTCTGCGATGGCGTAAGCCCACTGTATACATTCTTCCAGCTATCTGTACCATCCCAATTCATACTTCGGCCGCCGCCGCTGTTCTCTTCACGTTCTCCGGGTAAAAAATGGATCTTCATATCATAACCGGAATACATGTTTTTTATTTCCATATCTTGTGCACCGGCAGTCTTTTCGCGTGTTTTATAATCATCATAAAATGTTTCCGGAAGCGGAAATTTTATATCCTTGAACATTCCGATATGCCGTTCCGCGGGCATCCAGTTACGGTGCGGTGCTTTATGATGATACAAAAGACAAAAAGGCTTATTTTTATTGCGACCGTCAAGAAATTCAAGGACAAAGTCAGTGATAATATCGGTCGTATACCCCTCATATTTGACCGTATCGCCGTTTTCGTAAAAAACCGGGTTGTAATAGCGACCCTGACCTCTTAAGACGCGCCAGGTGTCAAATCCTTCCGGAGTCGATTTTAAATGCCATTTTCCGATGACAGCAGTTTGATAGCCGGCTTTCTGCAAAAGTTTTGGGAAAGTCATCTGATTTGGATTAAAAACATCGCGATTATCACGCTTACCGTTAATATGGCCGTATTTTCCGGTTAACAATACTGCCCGGCTCGGCGCACAAATAGAATTGGTAACATAGCTGTTATTAAAACGAACTCCCTCATCGGCGAGACGGTCAATATTCGGAGTGTGGATCAAACTTGGATCATAGGCACTGATGGCTTTTTCGGCATGATCATCCGACATGATAAAAATAATATTCGGACGGGTTTTGCTCTGACAGGAGAGCAATACGAATAGCAAAGCCGTTAATAAAATAAGTTTCTTCATCTCTAACCTCATTGTTTATTTTGTGACTCCCACCTACACTATCCCAAAGCTTCGGGACGGTGAGCAAGTAACTACTGTCTACTAACTTCTAACTACTGACTACTATGACCTAAATTTCTTCCTCTGAAACCACTCGACAAGCCGTATCGGCAGTACGCGCACTAAGAAAGCATTGCGCGGGGCATCACCCCCTACCGGATAAGCAGGTTTGGGGTTTTTCTTGCAGAGTATATCTAATATCTTTTTCGCGACAGCTTCCGGACTTGCTCCTGTATTGATATTATGCTCCCGGATTCCCTTAAATACTTTCACTGCTTCATAATATTCCGAATCAGTCTGATAATTCGGGTCTTGTGCTAATGTGGTATGAATATACCCGGGTTCTATTAGAACTACTTTTATACCGAAAGAACGTACTTCCTGACGCAGGGACCGGGAAATACCCTCGAGAGCAAACTTTGTACCGCAATAAACCGGGGTAAACCCTACTCCAAATACGCCGGACATGGAGGATATATTAATAATAGTCCCTGTGCGGCGGACGCGCATAGACGGGATAATCCCTTTTATCAATTGAATGATACCGAAAAGGTTAACCTCAAAAAGGGAACGCACTTTCTCCATCGGCACTTCTTCCAGCGGACCGACTTGGCTCTGACCGGCATTATTGATAAGGATATCAATATCGCCGATCTTCTTAACAAGCACGTCAATACTTAAGGAATCTTGTAAATCAAGCGGATAGTAGCGGATACCGGAGATTTTATCCTGAATGGCTGCCGGGTTTCGTGATGTACCAATAACATCATATCCATTCTGATGTAAAAGAGAGGCAATTGCCTTCCCTATCCCGGTTGAAGCACCTGTTACCAGTACACGCTGTTTATGCATGAATATTATTCCTATGCAATAAAATTATTTGATTTCTTTATAGTCTGCATCTTCTACATCGGACATACTGATCTTCTTCTGCACGGAATCCTTTTTAGGTGTCTCGGAAGATGACGTTGTATCCGACGATGGTGATGATGATGTAAATTTATCACTGATATATTTCTGAAAAAATATTTTATAAATCAGGTAAATAAAAATTGCTACGAGTAAAAGCTTAAAAAATAATCCCATAATTACTGTCCTGCTTTGTAGTATTTTGTCCCTAAAGGAGGTTGTTGAATATATTTCATAACTTCATCCATATCTTCCTTATTGTTCACAAAATCTATATTTGTTGTATTAATTATCAGCAGTGGCGTTTCATTATAATGGAAATAATATTGATTATAAAACTGGTTCAGGGAATCAATATAGTCCCTGTCCATATCCCGTTCATAATTACGGCCACGCGTCTCAATATTTTTCATCAGACGGTCAGTATCTGCCTGCAGATAGATAACCAAATCCGGTTTAGTGATTTCCTTTGATAAAATGGAATACAATTGGTCGTACAAATGCAGTTCTTTTTCTTCCAGATTGTTGTAGGCAAATAATTTATCCTTGGCAAAAATATAGTCGGTTATCAAACTGCGGTGAAAAACATCCGTCTGTGTTAATTCCATTTGCTGGCGGTAGCGGCTTAATAAGAAAAATAACTGTGTCTGAAAGGCGTAACGTTTCCGGTCTCCATAAAAATCTGAAAGAAAAGGATTTTCTTCGAATTTTTCAAGAACAAGGCGACTGCTTAAGTGCGTACATAGTATTTTTGCCAGACTTGTTTTACCGACACCGATAACACCTTCAATTGCGATATAATATGCGGGTCCCGTCATATTTTCTCCAGGTTTGATTTATCCGGACACCGCTGAATATAGTCTGTAACACTCATCAATGTTCCGGGCACACGGTAATTTACATCAATTTCTGCCATGGGAAAAAGAATAAATTTTCTTTCATGAAAACGAGGATGCGGAATTGTCAGTTTATCTGTCTGAATACAGTGATCACCGTAAAATAAAATATCAATATCCAGGGTGCGGGGACCTTTGGGACGCAGCGGATCACGATGACGCAGAAAGCGGGTTTCAATCAATTGGATATAGTCCAGGATCTCGTAGGGATCCAAATCGCTATGATATTTAGCCACTGCATTGACAAAATGGGGTTGATTCGTGTCGTACAGAGGTTCAGTGGACCATAAGGAGCTTTGCGATACATAGGAAATATGTGAATTCCCTGCTACTTCTTTAATGGCACGCGTGACCAAATGACCCGAATCCCCGATATTGGAGCCAAATCCGAGATATAATGCTTGTTTTTTATTCATAGCTCTTCTATATCCAATTTAATGCTCTCCGCATCGGCAATAATGTCTTTCGATATACGGATACGCTCCATTTCACCGGGGGCAAGATGCCGTTTTTTATAGAGCTTAAGCACATTATCATCTACTCTTAACACAAGTTTTGCATTCTGATATGTCCTTGAAACACGGAAAAACAGCTCTACGCTTTCCCCGCAGTTCCCGGGGCGGATCTCCTGCGGTACAATATAGGCGATCCCCTCACCTGCCAGTGTGCAAAATCCATTATTTTCTTTTAATTTACCAAGAATATATTGCGCTGCATAATAACCGGCCCTTTCGCTTTCTTCTGTAACATAGTCAACCAAATCATGGACGTGAGCCACATTTCCGCAGACAAATATTCCCGGGATCGAAGTTTCCATGGATTCATTTACCCGTGGACCGCGAGTACGTTTATCTATTACAATGCCTGCGGCATAAGGCAGTTCAATTTCCGGAAGCAATCCGACAGATAACAGCAAGGTGTCGCAAATATATTCTTTTTCACTTCCCGGCACCGGTTGTTCATGAGTATCTACTTCCGATATTTCAATCGATTCAACACGATCATTTCCGCGGATATTCGTAACCGTATGCTGTAAAAGAAGGGGAATATCATAATCATCCAGGCACTGTACAATATTTCGGGTTAAACCGCTTGAAAACGGCATTATTTCCGCAACAGCAAGTACTTTTGCGCCTTCCAGGGTCATGCGGCGTGCCATAATTAGACCAATATCACCGGATCCAAGTATGATAACTCTTTTACCGATCATGTATCCTTCAATATTGATCAAACGCTGTGCAGTACCGGCTGTCATTACGCCGACAGGCCGTGTACCGGGAATTGCCAATGCACCGCGTGTGCGTTCGCGACAGCCCATGGTTAGAATAATGGCTCCCGCTTGCAAAACAGTATATCCCTCTTTTGTATTTACGGTGTAGACAAGTTTATCTTTCCCGATCTCAAGAACCATGGTGTCGGTTTTTACTTCAATATCCGATGCCCTCACCTCGTCAATAAAACGCTGAGCATATTCCGGACCTGTCAGGTCTTCCTTAAATACTTGCAGACCGAAACCGTTGTGAATACACTGCTGCAAAATACCACCCAATTCGATATCACGTTCGATAATACAAACGTGTTTTGCTCCATTTTTCCGTGCGGCAAGAGCTGCTGCCAATCCTGCAGGTCCGCCACCGACACATATTACATCATAGTGTTTCATAGAGCACAATTCCCCTTGGTTTCGGCGACAATAATTCTGGATTCCGGAGAATCTTTGCATACTTCTTCTTTCGGGATATTCAGTTCACGGGCAAGAATATCAATAATTTTTGGACCGCAGAAACCTCCCTGACAGCGTCCGCCCCCGCAACGGACACGGCGTTTTACACCATCAATAGTGCGGGCACCGGCAGATCGATGAATACTATCTACGATCTCACCTTCGCTAATGTTCTCACAGCGACATATTATACGTCCGTAAAGGGGGTCTTTTTTTACGATCTCACGGCGTTCTTCATGCGATAATTCATTAAAATAAATCCGTTTGCAACGTCCCGGAATATAATTTTCTTTTTCTGTTAATGATCCAAAATATTTCTGAACCAGATCATTAACATATAATGCAAATGCCGGAGCGGAACTGAGCCCGGGCGATTTAATGCCCGCAACATCAATAAAGCCCGGTGCCTCGGCATAATCACGGATAATAAAATCCTCGCTCGACGGTTCGGCACGAATACCGGAAAATGTTGTAATTATTTGATTTTTAGGAAGTTCCGGAACACTCTTAACTGCGGATTCCCATACTTCAGAAAGACCTTCTGCTGTGGTTTCAACCGCTTCCCGTTCCAAAATATCTTCCGAATTTGGTCCGATGATAATATTTTTATGCGTCGTTGGAGTGATCAAAACTTCCTTTCCCCGATCGGATGGGCATTGGAAAATAATATGCTGAACAATATCGCCAGCATATTTGTCGAGTAAAAAATACTCGCCGCGCCGCGCATTAATGCGAAATGCAGGAGACAATACCATATCATGGATCGTATCCGCATAAACACCAGCACAATTGATGACACAGGCAGCCTGGATTGCTTTATCCGGGGTGATGATTTGATACGTGTTATTTTCTTTTATTATATCCTGTACCGGAGATTCCAAGTAGAGCTGTACTCCGTTGTCTATAGCGTGTTCCATGTATGCAATGCTCAATTCATAGGGACTCACAACCGCGGCGGTGGGTGCAAACAGAGCAGCTATAATATCCGGATTGAGATGGGGTTCATTTATACGAACGGCTCTATCGGATAAAATTTCCAAATCCGGGATACCGTTTTCTTCTCCACGTTTTTTTAACATTTTCAGGGTTTTCATGTCCTCGCTGTTAAAAGCAACAACATAGGAACCAATACGTGAAAACGGGACATCCAACCTCTCGCAAAGTGCAGGAAACATGGCATTCCCCTGCGCATTGAATGTTGCCATCATTGTTCCCGGTTTCGCATCATATCCGGCATGCACAATTCCGCTGTTTGCTTTACTGGCACCATTGGAAATATCATTGCTTTTTTCCAACACACAAACGGATATATCGTACTGTGACAGAGTACTTGCAATAGCAGCACCGCTGACTCCCGCTCCGATGATCGCAATATCTACTTTTATACCCAATGCATATCCTTTATAAAATTTCCTTCAAATAATATCCGGTATAGGATGTTTTATGATCCTTCACGGTTTCCGGGGTTCCGCAAACGACAATCTCGCCGCCCTCATCTCCCCCTTCAGGTCCAAGATCAATGATCCAGTCGGCATTTTTGATCACGTCAAGATTATGTTCAATAATTAAAACTGTGTTTCCTTTGTCAACCAGCTTGTTAAGTACTTCAAGCAACATATGCACATCCGCAAAATGCAGACCGGTAGTAGGTTCATCCAAGATATATAAAGTTTTACCGGTTCCCATACGGCTTAATTCCGTAGCCAGTTTTACACGCTGTGCCTCGCCGCCGGAAAGGGTTGTTGCCTGCTGACCCAAATGAATATATCCCAATCCCACATCAGAAAGAGTTTGTAGTTTGTTCTTGACGCGCGGATGGTTTTTAAAAAACTCCAGCGCCTCTTCAACGGTCATATCCAGCACATCTGCAATGGTTTTACCGCGATATTTTATCTCCAGGGTTTCACGGTTATAGCGCTTGCCTTTGCAAACTTCACAGGTGACATAGACATCAGACAAAAAATGCATTTCAATTTTCTTAACACCATCACCGTTGCAGGATTCACAGCGACCGCCCTTGACGTTGAAGCTGAAACGACCTGGTAGGTATCCGCGTAATTTTGATTCATTTAAGGAGGAAAATAATTCCCTTATGCCGGTAAATATACCCGTATATGTAGCGGGATTCGAACGTGGTGTGCGACCAATAGGCGATTGATTGATATTAATGATCTTGTCGAGATGCCTTTTACCTTCTACATGTTCATATTTCAAGGGATTTCCCCTGGCATGCATAAGATCGCGATTCAATATTTGGGCCAGGGTCTCATTGATCAAACTGCTTTTTCCGGAACCGCTGACGCCCGTTATAGAGGTCATTGTTCCAAGCGGAATTTCTACATTAACGGATTTAAGGTTATTTCCTTCCGCTCCGAAGAGTTTAAGTATTTTTCCACTGCCTTTTCGACGTTTTTCTGTTATGGCTATTTTTTTATTACCTGATAAATACTGACCGGTAAGTGACTGTTTGCAGGCGATAATATCTTTGCATGTTCCTTCGCATACGATCTCACCGCCATGAATACCTGCCCCGGGACCAATATCGATGATCCAATCGGCATTTTCCATGGTTTCTTTATCATGTTCGATCACAATAATGGTATTACCAAGATCACGCAATTCTTTTAAGGTTTCAAGCAGTTTAATATTATCCCGCTGGTGCAGACCAATACTGGGTTCATCCAAAATATACATTACGCCCATTAATTGCGATCCAATTTGCGTTGCCAATCGGATGCGCTGTGCCTCACCGCCTGAAAGGGTTCCGGCATTGCGGTTTAAAGTTAAATAACCCAGTCCTACATTTTGCAAAAATCCAAGCCGCTGTTTCATTTCTTTCAGGATCTGTTCTGAAATAATTTCCTCTGTTTTGCTTAAATGCAGTGACCTGATAAAAGCCAGAGTTTCTTTAATTGATATTCTTTCCAGATCGTCAATGTTTTTTCCGTTGATAAAAACGGAGGTTGAAATATGTTTAAGGCGGCTCCCGCCGCAGACGCGACAGGTCTGCTGTGAAATAAATTTCTCTATTTTGTCCCGCATCATTGAACTTGTAGTTTGATGATAACGCCGCTTTAAATTTGGGATCACACCCTCCCATCCGCCGGTATATTTACCGCTCCAGTGGCGTCCCTGATAATCAATTACAAGACTATCCCGCCCGCTGCCGTACAAAAGCACCTGCTGAACATCCTTAGTAAGTTTGTACCAGGGAGTTGTGAATTTAAAATCATATTTTTTCGCCAATCCTTTTAATATACTGCCGTAATACGTTCCGCGCGGTTGCTCTCCAATGGGTTCAAGTCCCCCTTCAAACAAACTTTTAGATTTATCCGGAACAACAAGATCCGGACTGAATTCCATCTGATATCCCAATCCATTACATGCCGGGCAGGCACCGATCGGATTGTTAAAAGAGAACATCCTCGGGGTGAGTTCTTCCAGGCTTACCTGCGGATGATCCGGACAAACAAAATTTTCGCTGTAACGCTGTTCTTTTTGAACCGTTTCATAGATAACAACATTACCATTACCGTACTTTAGGGCAAGTTCAATGCTTTCTGTCAAGCGCTGTTTGATATCTCTATCAATCGCCAGCCGGTCAATTACAATATCAATATTGTGTTTATTATTGCGTTCAGGTGTTTCAATCTGGGTCAACAGTTGAATTTTTCCATCAAGGCGGACACGAAGGAAGCCTTCTTTTTTCAGATGATTGAAAAATTCACGAAATTCGCCTTTCCGTTCCCGGACAGCGGGTGCCAACACCTGGATATTTATCCCCCCCGGCATCTGCAGCACCCTATCCACGATTTGCTGAACTGTCATCTTAGAGATCGGTTTGCCGCAAATAAAGCAATGCGGTTTCCCGATACGTGCAAAAAGCAGACGCATATAATCATGAATTTCCGTTATGGTCGCGACAGTTGACCGCGGATTCCGGTGAGTGGTTTTTTGTTCGATGGAAATAGCCGGCGACAAACCTTCAATTTTATCAATATCGGGTTTTTCCATTATGCCGAGGAATTGGCGGGCATAGGATGAAAGCGATTCCACATAACGGCGTTGCCCTTCGGCATAGAGCGTATCAAAGGCTAAAGATGATTTGCCACTCCCGCTTAATCCGGTGATAACCACCAACTTATCCCTTGGTATCTCAACGTTGATATTTTTAAGGTTGTGCTCTCTTGCACCGGTAATTATAATTTTATCTTGTGGCATTTTTATCCTGTTAATAATCTTGTTAAAGTAAAGGTTTTTACAGATAATTGGAAGAATTATTTAGAAAATAAGAAGGGGGAAAAAGAGTTTAGAGTTTAGGGTTTAGAAGTTTAGTTAAAATTTAGTGATTGCTTTGCCACGGCTTTTAAGCCGTGGATCCAAAGTCAATTAATATCGGGTTTTAACCCAATTGTTTATTGTTTATTGTTTAAAAGTTTAAGGGTTTAGGGGTTTAAAGTCGAAGAGTCGAAAATATTCACGGTATCGTAGGGGGCGGTCCATACTTCGCTAAAGCTACGAATGGCACGGCGGGACCATACCGGGAAGTTATGAATTATGAGTT
>JAUXEL010000123.1 GCA_030620575.1 Fidelibacterota bacterium | reverse complement strand
CAACTAGTCTTTCCTAATACACGGGGTTGGGTCTTAATCGGGGCATTAACTCGTTAGCTATGAGCTTCGGGTAGACTTGCTCAACCCCGCCATGTAGGATTCTAAACATTATAATTTAATGCTTTTTTGGGGACTTGGTAGTCTAATGGACGCTTCGGGGTTCCCTGCAATAATTACGATTTTCACCGCTGTTTCTCATCTTCTTACTCTTCTTCCGTCTACTCCGCCAACTGGCGGATACGCCGGACAGGCTGTTCACGGTTTGGGAAGTTGATTTGTTGAAAAAGACAATTTATCCTCCGAAGCCTCGTTGGTCGGGGCGTAGGAGGACGATTCACTGTTTACTGATTTCTGCCTACCGCTTACAAACTGCCCGCTTTTTGTTGTTCCTGAATACGCTCTAACGGGTAAACATCCAAGTCGGAGACCAAACATCATTATTATTTGCTTTTATGTGCCAATAGTAAGTATATCCCCGATTTAACTTTTTCACTAACCAAGTAGCGGATAATAAGCGTTCTTCATATACAATAAAATCAAAATGTTTGTCTGTGGAAATCTGAATATGATAATCCTCCGCCTGAGCGTAAGGTTTCCATTTAAAAAGAATCATTAATTTCTTTTCTTCACCTGCGTGTGCCGGTCGGCATAGTATAACAAAATCACTTATTGCATGACCGGCACGGCTTTCTAATTTATAATTATTTAAAGCCGTTACAGCATAAAACCACTGTTCATCGGTTTTATCATAAAAAGTGCCATTCTGATCAGTAATAACAGCTGCGATAGATCCCGGCTGTTTCATTAATTCTGATTGTGTTCTTGAACGATAAACAACATATCCCCATGCCTCGGGTGTCGGCTCCCAGGATAATGTGACCATATGATCAGTTCGTTCTGAAAATACGACAGGCGGTGACAGGGGTTTCCCTTTCTGATGGGGTAAAACAGGCCACAATGCCGGTAATACGTACAGATCCTGTTTCATAGAATCAATGGTGTTTGCAGGATTTGAATAAAAATTATTTGCTGTAAAGAAAACACTTCCGTCACACCCGTCCACATCTCTGTTCAGGCGAATTTGCCGGGGGATCTCTCCATCGGGAAATTTATCGGAAGCAGCCCGGTACAGTGCCTGACCGGGGTAAAAATGCCGGTGATATTTTTTCGCTATTTTCGCCCAATAGGGTATCAGGGTTCCATAATCCTGACCTCCGCCAAATGGCCAGTAACACTGCGGAGTAATGTAGTCAACACTGCCGGCTTTCAGCCATGCGATCGGGTCACAATACAGTATTGCCCAGGCATCAAAGCCTTCAATCCCTTCCGGGATATTCGGCCGGTAAATACCAAAAGGGCTGATACCCCATTTCACCCAGGGTTTTACTATATCAATACTATCAGATATAGCCTGTACAAGCAGATTAATATTATCCCGCCGCCAGTCATGAATGCTGTCGATACTGCGGTTTTCTTCAGCAAAGGTAAGCGAATCTTCATTATTGATAGTACTATATGGGTAGAAATAATCATCCATATGTAAACCGTCAATGTCATAACGATTAACAATATCCATAAATATTTTTGTTATATATTCCCGAACTTCGGTTTTTCCGGGGTTTAGAATATGTACACTTTTAAAGCGTAATATCCAGTCAGGATGCAGTTTGGAAATATGTTGATCTGAAATGAAATACATACTATCAGCCATTTCCGGATCTTTTACAGCACGGTAAGGATTTACCCATGCATGCAATTCCATGCCACGCCGGTGAGCTTCTGTAATAGCAAATTCCAGGGGATCCCATAAGGAATCGGCAGGCGGACCTTCTCCCTGTGTGCCGCTAAACCAATAAGACCATGGTTCATAAGGCGATTGATACATTGCATCACAAGCAGGACGAACCTGAAAGACAACGGCATTAATACCTGCAGCTTGCAAAGTATCCATGTAATTCATTAAATCCGCTTGCTTTTTCGCCTCGGAATCATGTTTATCTTCCGGCCAATCAATATTTGCCACAGTTGATAACCAAACACCGCGAAATTCATGCTTTGGCGTCCGTATTTGACCCGCAAAACATCCCGCGATGAAAATGGATATACAGAATATACGTACGATGGATTTCATCATTACTCCTTAATTGTAATAAGAAACAGTTTACTTTATGACCGATAAACAATTGATGATCCCATCTAAGTGATCGATATCAAAACGATCAAAATCATCGAGAAAATCTTTTCTTGTTTTTTCATTTTTTATTATTTTTTCTAATATTTTAAATATAAATGCATCCATGCCATGTAAATCGGATGTTTTTTTACGGCCACTCAAGCCAAAAATATTCTCTTCTTTTACATTTAGAAAGCTAATACTTTTCATTGTAGTTTTAAGGTAATATGTTTGATTTTCATACAAATTAGCGCCAACGGCCAACACAACAATATTTTTACCTGTTAAATATGCTTTATACTTTTTGGCCCATTTATTGATGCCCAATTTCTCCATGCGGACATTGGATGCCAATACAACGGTATCCACCGGCTGAATATCTGCTTCTTTTGCTTTTCCATAGGGTAATACGGTCCACCCTGTTTTTTCGCCCAAAGCTTCGGCATACTCCCGTGTAGAACCGTACGTTGAATAGTATACTATGATGCCGGACATATTATCCCTTTTATTCTGTGTTTTTATTTGCTCAGGGTCTCAAATTCCTGCTTTTTCATATTAAAATAAATAACAATCCCTGACAGGATCGCCAACGCAAAATACACCAGCATGGCGCCCCATTCAAGGAAAAACAGTTTTCCAAGTCCAAACAAGAAGGTATAGATCAATACCACACCGGCACCCCAGGATAAAAACATCCGTCCAAATCCGGTATCACTTTTTACTTCAGGAAGTTGCTCGGCAATTTTTTTCCATCCTCGTCCTCCGGGATGAACTTTTGTATAAAAAGCCTTTAATTTTTCCGGATCTGACGGCTTGGTTAGCAGGGTAACACACACCCAGACGATCGTTGTACCTATAATTGTCGGATACAGTGTAATCGGGGATTCCAGTCCAAAAGCCGTGGAAATCGGATAAATGATCAGCGGGGCGATCATTGCCGCAATTTCAGACCATGCATTGATTCTCCACCACCACCATCGCAGGATCAATACCAGTCCGAGCCCCGCACCTATGTTGATAATAAATTCCCAGGCACCGGAAATGGTTGTCAAAAAATACCGGGTGACGAAAAGAGATAGGATGATCATCAACATCATCGTAATGCGGGATGCTTTTACATAATGTTTTTCATCTGATTTCTTTCGAATAAACCGGCGGTAAAGATCGTTAATGACGTAAGAGGTTCCCCAGTTCAGCTGAGATGCTATAGTGGACATATACGCAGCAAGAAATACCGCGATCAGTAATCCCAGTAAGCCCTTCGGCAAATAACGAACCATTAGTTTGGGATACATACGTCCGGGATCTACCGTATTTTCATATTTTTCATAATATGCTTTAAATTCCCCTGTCTGGTAAACTGGATTATCTGATCTTAACAGGGAAGGTGACTTAAACGCCTTTTCTGCCAAAACATACATTTCGGGATTTTCCATTTGCATTTGCTCAGGATTTTCCGCGCGTGGGAGTAGAATCAACGCAGATAAGGCAACAAGGATCCACGGCCAAGGGCGAACGACATAATGCGCAATAGTAAACCACAGCGTTGCGAACAAACTGTGTTTTTCGTCTTTAGCGGACATCATACGCTGTGCTATATATCCTCCGCCGCCGGGATCTGCACCCGGATACCAGGCTCCCCACCACTGCAAACCGATATGGGCAATAAACGCTCCCACCGTCAGGGCCATGGCGCCTCCGGTAATTCCGCCTGCACTGACCTTCCCGATGCGGGGGACAAATTCAATAAGTTCCGGTCTGAGTTGTGCTTTTAGTTGGGCCAATCCACCAATTTCGGGTAATTTTATCACAATTACGGCAAGAACAATACATCCGGTAATAGCAAATAAAAATTGAAAACTGTCTGTTCTGGACGTTCCAAGCAAACCGGAAGCGGAAGCATAAATACCAATAATTATAGACGTTATACATACAAAAAGAAAAGCATCTACTTCGGGGATGGTCACAATAAAAATTTTCTCCATCGCTTTATGTACCCAGCCCAAGATGATAATATTCATAAATAATCCAAGGTAAATAGCTCTAAACCCACGTAAAAACGCTGCACTTTTCCCCGAATAGCGAAATTCTACAAATTCAACATCGGTCATAACACCTGATCGTCGCCATAAACGTGCAAAAAAGAATACCGTTAACATAGCACCAATAGCCATGTTCCACCACAACCAGTTTCCTGCAATTCCATTTTTTGCGATCAATTCCGTTACAGCCAACGGAGTATCTGCCGCAAAAGTAGTTGCTACCATAGCCGTACCGGCTAACCACCAGGGTAGATTGCGTCCGGATAAAAAGAACTGATCGGTTCCCTGACTTGCTTTGCGAGAATAGTATGCGGCAATCCCAAATATCACAGCAAAAAACAGAATGATAACACTAAAGTCCAACCAATGTAAATTCATATCCTCACTCCTTGAATAATTAACTCATTTTTTACACCGAATTTTAAGCAAAAAAATATAAAATACCAAAAAACAAATCACAAATAATTCGAAATACATATCCGTTGTGTGGAACATAAATTCAAGCTACAAATTATCAAAAATACCCATAAATAATGTCATCTCGACTAAGTCCGTCAGCTGGCGGACGCATGGAGAGATCTCAAAATAATCAAATTAAGTTAAAGATTGTTCTTCTCTTTAATTTCCGTAAAATAATTTGAGATTTCTCCCAACCTACGCTAAAGCTATGGTTGGCAAGGCACTTGGCCTGACGGGCGACCTGTCCGGCATAGCCCCGATGGTTCGGGGGATCAGTATCTGCATTAATGAATGGGCTAATATAAATT
>JAUXEL010000111.1 GCA_030620575.1 Fidelibacterota bacterium | reverse complement strand
ATGGCGAAACGGAAATACGATTTTACCGCTTGCGCTTAACTGTTCGCGGTCCTGCGCGTAATATGCGATTTCCTGTTCTGTAATTTGTGTATAATACCAACCCGCCATATCATCATAAATAATATTTTCGCCAATGATAATATTGTCATATCCCAGTTGAAACTCATAGTGGATATTGTGTTGTTTATAGGCATAATACATATTCAGATGCAGAGTATTACCGGGGAAGTAATGCAGCAAACCTAAAAAATTATCTTCGCGTTTTATGTCCTGAAAGGAATACGAAACAGTCCCGGACCACATTTCGCCGCTACCGGAATGGTAGGGCAAAGTCACTCCCCCCTCAAAATGCCGGGATAAATATTCGTAAATACGGTTTTCCAGTACCGGATGAAATCCCTCAGCATGTTGAAAATTCTGCAGAAAGAAAATATTGGCATCCAGGAAGGATGCAAATAAATGCTGCAGATCGATCCGATACGAAAAACGTGCCATATCCCAGCTGCCCTGAGGAACGGGATAAGATCCTCCGTCCACAATACCGGCATGAGATGATTCATAATTAGACTCAAAAAGCAGTATGTCAGCCAAATTAATATTGCCGGACACCCCGTATCCCCGAACAGTTTGAAGCCGTTCTTCACTTGTCTCCGCATAAGTGAGCAACGGTTTGTCCAGTCCGCGGATCCGCATGAAAATGGGAGTCCGCCCTTGCTCGAGGCTGTATCTTCTTGTATTCATATCCTCTTTATATTGAAAAAAAGAACCAACGATACCGAATTGAGAACGTTCATTTGAAATTGCCAGCGCGGGACGAATATGGATATTATTGCGTTTAATATTGGATTTAGGGAACACCGATTTAAATTGTTCATCAACATTGTAAAAAACGTCAATCCCAAGTCGGATCTTTTCGCTCAATGGATATGAAAAGAGAACATTCCAATCAATGCCATTCAGTGTAAAATCGCCGATACTGCTATCTGCAAAATAAAAAGGAATGTTCAGATCGTTTTCTGCATTATGCAGCCACATTTTGTCTTTACGCTGTTCATAGCGATAGGCAAAGCGACCGGCAAATAAAATCCCGTTTGTCATTTCCGTAAAAGCAGTAGCAGAAATATTTTGATAAGCTTTAGAGCCCGCATCAAATGGAAGCCGGTAATCTCCACCGCTACTGAAATTATTGTATGTGAAAGCGTAGGCGTAGGATGTGGTATTCGGAGATAAATATGCCGGATTCCGGCCGAGCAAGAAGTCTGTTATATCAGAGTTGATATCCAAATACAGCTTTTCTGTCGTTGCTGTTTGAGCAACGGCAATACTTAGTATATAAAATAAGAGAAGTATTCGTTTTATCATTCTTCTGCCTCCATTTCGATATATCCCGGTGTCGGGGGCTTAAGAACATGAAAGTCAAGGCTGCTATTATTATTATCCATTAGGATTATCTGACCGTTTTCTATCCGGTCGATACGTCGTTCAATGGATTGTGCTGTGTAAGAAGGAATACCGCCGGTCAATCCGCCATCGATATCGGGGCTAAGGCGTTTATGGTCAATTTCAGCTAAATTATCGCTGTAATCAACCCCGTCAATTACAGCAGATTTTGGCAGTAGTAATTCATTGAATTCACCATAACCCAGCTTATAGGGATCTTTTACATGCATTAATACTAAAGCGTCTTTAAATACAGAATACAAAAAATCGATACCGTATTTATGATGGATCTGTAGCATATTCGTGACATTGACATTATCAACATCCCCTTTATCAGAAAGATAATATTCAAAATCGGCATCAAGTAAATTAACACTACGAATAGGTGCTGGAGAATGATCAATCGCGTCCTGTGCAATCACGATCAATTCACCAGGGTTAATGGGGTAATCATCTCCATCACCGGGGAACATATATGCATGAATAGCATAAATAACACTATCCTCATAGTGTCCATAGTCTGCATCTGCTATAATAAGGCTATCCAAATACAGGGTTGTGCTACTATTATTGTAAATTTCTAAAAATTGGTCGTGGAAGTACTGCGGAACAGGATTAGGGGGCGCACCACTGTAGTATATTTCCGAGATCACCAATGCAGAGCTACGGGAAGTTTGCGTGAGAATTTCAAGTTTAAGGGTATCATTTGCTTCGATATACAGAGAAGTATCCTGAAGCTGACCGTTGATGATAATAATACCTGTTAATGACACCCGTTCACCGGAAGCCAGTATATTATATCGGTCCGGGATTAAATTTGTAAAAGAAGCAATGCCAAGTGAATTTGTTTCCGCTTCATAATATTCGCCATAAGTTATAGATTGCATCACAACCAAGGCAGCGGTAACCAGACTATCTGAATCGCTTGCACTTGTATCCAGTACCGTAATTTCAACTGAAAATCGCATGGAAGCAGGAGGTATTATGTCCAGACTACAGTTTACACTGAATAATATTATCATTAGAATAATACAAAGTGAAATTCGGGATAAAAAAGATTTCTTTCTTATCGCCGCAGAACGTAATAATTGTATTTTATTTTTCATCGTAACATTTATCCTTCACTGATATTCTAATCTATTTACGTTTATTGCTAAAAAGCTGATCGATTTTTGAGCTGACTTCAATGCCAAAATAAAGTGCCGGGTTTTCCATTGTATAGGATTGTGTGGTGGTTCGTTGCCGCTGGTAAAGGGGACGTGAATTGAAAAAATTGTTGACAAAGAATGAAAATTCCGATGCTTTTCCGAGAGATTTACTGACACGGAAATTAAACACCCAAATATTTTTGCGGTTTTCTTCGAGATACCAATAATCATCATAGGTGCGCTTGTAAGATCTGTTAGTGATCGTAGCGCGCTCTGATTCTGTAAAAAACACCTGTTCTCCATATACATTAAGATAACCCAGGGCAAGCGAATCATTCAGACCGATATAATGGTCTTTTTCAAATACTACCTGCTGGGCAGAAATGGTTGCCCAGGCTCCAAGTTCTTTTACCTTAAAATCAAGATTATAGTTGATATAACATCTTTCCTGTTCCATAGTTATCGGAGAGAAAAACGGGTTCACATCCTGTCCCAATACCGGATCCAGCACATATCCCCGATAGTCATAGCTATCATCTTTCCAACTATAAGTGTAGCTATATGCCCCTTGAATACGTAAACGTAAATTCAGCGGTGTAATGGGTTTTGTCTTGACAGAAACCTCTATTCCTTTGGTTTCCAGAGTTAAGGAGTTCTCATATATTGAATATGTGGTAGAAATGGAGTCCTTAATGGGAGGGTCAATCTCTGATACGGTATAATCATATTTATACACAAAGATGGGTGTTTTACCGGTAGATGCGAAACCGTTGTAAGTTGTATTGGAATAACCGGTAATACTTATTCCCACATCTCCGATACGCTGATCGATACTTGCTTCCCATTTTACCTGATTGGATGCTTTTAGATTAGGGTTTTCCCTTGAATAGATATAGGTGGAAATAATAACGAGAGAATCCACGATACTGTTCACATCATCCACATCCAGATAGATAGGATTCGGGTGAAGCATTGCCATGGAAGGTGCTTTTGATGTTTCACCATAGCCTAATCGTATCTGGGTCGTTTTAGTGGGATATAAAACAAGATTCAAACGCGGGTTGAAAAACAGCCCATAATCTCGTGCGAGAAGCTTATCTTTTCCATAAGCTTCTATCCTGGCGCCAAGATTCAGCTGAAAAGGTTTGATCAATGTTCCCTTGATTTTATCTTCAATATAGAAACTGCTTGTTGCCAGTCCCTGCACATCATCATAAGGTCGTGGACGCGAACGCATATTTCCACTGGCAGTTGGTGGTTTTAGCGGATCAAAAACCCGTCCTTCACCGAGATTATATTCATCCCGGAAGGTAGCACCGGCAAGAAAATTGTGGTCCATATTAAATAGTTTAAAAGTCTGAGCATAATTTAAATTGTAATAAAAATTATACGCTTCGCCATTCACAAAGAGTTCAGAGATATAGTGTTGTACGTACATACCCGTATCGGTACCTTCTGTCATCATATCAGTGACATAAGTATTATCCGTCGACACCAGTCGCTTGGTATAAGAATTCTGTCTGGTATAGTTTGCAGAAATATCCAATTCAAGTTTTTGTGTAGTAGAAATAAGATATTTGCTTTGATGCGCAAAACGCAGTATGAAATCCCGGTTGTATTTTTCGGTGAGGTTTAAATCATCTTCCCGCAGACTGCGTTCATCAAAGGCGCGGGTATAATACAGGCGGTTTTTCATGGTATAAAGATTTTGCATCAGTTTACTGGTGAGTGCCAACTGTCCGGCTATTCTGGAATAATTTTCTTCCGGAATGCGCTTGTCACGAATACTGTAGGCATAATTAAGATTATAATCCAAGTGATTTATATCACTTAATTTAAAACCTCCACCCATATTGATTTCCTGATTATAAAAATTGTACTTGAATTTTATTCTATGACTAAAAATCTCGGATTTGGTTGTGACATTAATAATACCGGAAGTCAGATCCCCGTATTTGGAAGAAGGAATCCCGCGGATAATTTCTACCGATTCAATATTGTCTGCCGGAATTTGCCGCATATCCAGTCCGGAATTTTCCGTGGTCAGTAAATCTCCGCTACGGGTAGTGGTCTTTGTGTCCATCTGAAGGTTAGCATTATTGGAAAGGGGAATATTGTCAACTCGAATTTGAGCACCAAAATATTCATTATCATCCGCAGCGCCCCCTGCTGATGCAGGGCGAATTGCCACCTGTTTTTTTTCTGCCATACCCGGATTTTCAAAACGCGTGCCGGGTGCCAGCTGCATCACATCACTTAAGTTTGATGCCTGAAGGTGCTCGATCTCGCCGCTTGAAATGCGTGTTTTTGTTTCAGCATCGGATGGCAGTAATTCCCGGTCAGCCTGTACGATGATCCCGCCGATCTCAAAATATTCCAGGATCATAGAATAGTTTTTTTCCAAAACTTTTTCCGCACGCAGGCTTACAGTTTCTTCAATGGTTTTATAGCCCATAAACGAGATACTGACAGTGTAGGTGCCTGCAGGCATTTTCACATAAAAATACCCGTTTTTATCGGTGGCCATACCCGTTAAAGTTTCTTTGAAGACAATGTTTGTACCGACAAGTGGTTTTTTATGTTCATCCAGGATATAGCCTTTAAAAATAGCACTTGGTTCTGCCGCAAAAAGGACCATACAAATACTTAGTATAGAAAACCATTTTTTTATCATCATTTTACCTCAGTTACTATCAGAAAGATAATAATAGCACATATTTTATTAAAAATCAAATCCATTATATAATACATAAATTCAAACCACAGATTACGCAGATGTATGTCATCTCGACTAAGTCCGTCAGCTGACGGACGCATGGAGAGATCTCAAAATAATCAAATTAAGTTAAAGATTGTTCTTTTCTTTAATTTCCGTAAAATAATTTGAGATTTCTCCACTCGTTCGTTCCTCTCTCGGTCGAAATGACATCAAAAAAAACTATTAACAGCATGCGATTTCCAT
>JAUXEL010000155.1 GCA_030620575.1 Fidelibacterota bacterium | reverse complement strand
ATAATCGGTTTTTTATCGCTTATTGCTTCCACAACCGCTTCATTGGAGAATTCTTCCCAAGGCATTTTAGGGGTATCATTAGCGACGGGCTTTATCATAATAATCCCAAGAGCAAGTACGATCATTGCCAGAACGATCTTTAAACGTGAAAACCATGGAATGGAAAGACCGGATTTGTCAATAACAGCAAAGTATACGGCAGCGGCGATCATGTAAATTGGTAATAATAGTCCGTCAATGGTGTCCGGCAGTAAAGGTAAAATAAAATATATAGCCATCCCAATCAGTGCGAGACCAAAAAATATACGTACACTGTTCAGCCACTCACCCGATCGCGGTAAGCTGCTGATCTTTGCTGAGAATATACCGAGGAATAAATATGGCATACCCAATCCAAGTGCTAAAATAAAAAAGGTGATAAAACCAACAAACAGATTTCCTTTCTGTGCGACAAAACCTAATAAACTGACCACAAACGGCCCTACACAGGGCGCAGCGACAATACCCATAGTCAAACCCATGATAAGAGCTCCAAGAGCACCGCTTTTGCTGCCGCCACCCGCCTGAGTTAGTACATTGGGAAGTTTGAATTCATATAGCCCAAACATACTTAATGAAAGTGCCAGCATAAGTACTGAGAAAAAGATCAGTGTAGCCGGATGCGCCAATAAAAACCCCATCATACTGCCGCTGAGAGCAGCCAGAGTTCCTATAATGGAATACGTTATTGCTAACCCAATCACATACATTACGGCCAGTAATACCGGCGAGCGCCTGTCTTTTTGAGAGATAAAATATCCCATAGTTATTGGGATCAAGGGATATACACAGGGGGTGAGATTTAAGGCTAATCCCATAAAAAAAACCATGATCAAAATGATGAGGATATTTTTATTTTCAAAAGGAGTGTCCGGATCTTTTTCAGCTATAGGTCTATTTTCTAAAAGGATTTGCGGTAATTCCTCTTCGGATATCATCGAAGATCTTTCCTGCTCAACAGGCTCTTGATTATCCGAAATTTCCCGGGGTATTTCTGTAATGTAAATAGTAACAGGGTAATATATTTTTTCGGGTGATAAACAGGTAATATCATTGCATGCCTGATAGGTAAATATAAAGGTAATTTCATGCTCGCCAATTGCAGCATTTTTATTGATATCAAGTGTAATGGGAATTTGTATTTTCCCTTCATAAAGTGATAATTTTCCGCCCCATTTTGTTTCTTTTATCTTTCCTTCAGGGTATAAAATATCAGATAATTGAATTTGTATATCTGTTTTAACATCCACTTTTGCTGCAATGGAATAATCATCGAGGGTTTCGGCGCTATTAATGTGCCAACCTTCTATAATATTTACTTTCAATGTCAGCTCCGGGGAAGTTCCCGTATACATTTTGCTGAGAGGCGACTGTATGGATATCTGTACTATTTCATCTTCTGCCCACGCAAATAGTGCAAAAATTATAAATAAGATTGTTAGAATTCGTTTCATAAATGTCCTTTTATTTCTGCGTGTATATTAGATAAAAAAAGATTCATTCAACACATTTTTTTATTGCAAATTCAGTTTTTTCGCATTATAATTTTTGGCTTTATAATATGCGAGAGTAGCTCAGTGGTAGAGCCCCACGTTGCCAACGTGGCTGTCGCGAGTTCAAATCTCGTCTCTCGCTCACCGACCCTGTCATCCGGCAGGGTTTTTATTTTACCGTTTATTTTTATTAGCACTTTTTTTCACTCTTACCTTTATTTTAAGGTGGTATGATGTCTATTTGCCTTGACTTCATTAGCAATATTTTATTAAATTTACGGGTTTAAATTAAGAGGTTTACTATGCGAAAAATAATTCCTGCTTCCCGTGTTCAAAATATCCGATATGCAATTCGTGAAGTGGTGGGTCTTGCCAATGAGGTAAAAGCAAGCGGCAAGAAAATGAGCTTCTTAAATATCGGTGATCCGAATATTTTCGATTTTAAGCCACCACAGCATATGATCGATGCGGTATATCGGGCAATGATGGCAAATAAAAACGGTTATTCTCCTTCTTCGGGAATCGAGGAAGCACGCGATTCTATCCGCAATCAGGCAAAACGCAACGGCATTCAGGATATAAGGGATATTATTATTACCCACGGTGCCAGTGAAGGCATAGAATTGTGTTTAACCGGTTTACTTGAAGCTGGAGATAACGTTCTTCTTCCCCAACCCGGATATCCGCTTTACTCCTCAATAATGGCAAAACTGAATGCAGAAGTAAATCCGTATTATCTGAATGAGGAAAATGACTGGGATCTTGATATTTCGGATATTGAAAGCAGGATCAATAAAAAAACACGGGCGATCGTTGTTATTAATCCCAACAACCCTACCGGAGCAGTTTATTCCAAAGAAACGTTGCTGGAAATTATTGAACTGGCCCGAAAATATAATTTGCTTCTCTTTAGTGACGAAATTTATGACAAACTGCTTTTTGATAATGGAACCTATACTTCAATGGGCAGCTTGTGCAATGATGTTCCTATTGTTACTTTTAATGGTTTGTCTAAATCTTATGTTGTACCCGGATTCCGGATCGGCTGGGCAATTTTCAGCGGTCCGCTCGAAATCATGAGTGACTATATTAACGGTGTAAATAAAATGGCAAGAGCCCGGCTAAGCGCAAATCATCCGATGCAATTTGCAATCAAGGCTGCGCTTGACGGTCCGCAAGATCATATTAAAACAATGCTTGAAGCGCTGACAATTCGTCGTGATCTAACGGTAAATATGTTAAACGAAATAGAAGAATTTGATTGCAAAATTCCCAAGGGCGCGTTTTATGCTTTTCCCACACTTCGGATACCCGACAAAGATGAAGATTTTGTAAAAGATCTTATCCGTGAAACCGGTGTTGTTACAGTACACGGCAGTGGATTTGGGCAAAAACCCGGTACAAAGCATTTGCGGATCGTTTTTCTTCCCAATGAGGTATTATTGGAGAAAGCATACGATAATATCCGTATTTTTGTAAAAAAACGTTATCATTAACGATATCAATTTACAGATAGTTTTTATCTTACAAACTCTATTGTAAGTACCCGGCGGGTGTAGTTCAATGGCAGAACATTAGCTTCCCAAGCTAAATACGGGGGTTCGATTCCCCTCACCCGCTCTTTATTCAGTAAGCAGTAGGACAGTAGGCAGTATTCAGTAGGCAGTAATTAGAAGCTGGAAGTTTGTATTTTCCCTACATTAAATACTTAAAATATTTCTCACACATTTTAGATTTTGCCCCTATATTCGGCAGTTATCTGAAAGGAATATTGTGAGAAAAGAAACAATACGAAATATTGCTATTATTGCTCATGTTGACCATGGAAAAACAACTCTTATTGATGGGATGCTTCATCAAAGCGGAACTTTCCGGGCAAATCAGGAGATGGGAATACGCGTTATGGATTCAATGGATCTTGAACGTGAACGCGGAATTACGATTACCGCAAAAAACACCGCTATTCAGTATCATGATGTTAAGATCAATATTGTCGATACACCCGGGCATGCTGATTTTGGCGGAGAAGTTGAACGCAGTTTAAACATGGTAGATGGTGTTTTACTACTCGTAGATGCATCCGAAGGCCCCCTCCCT
>JAUXEL010000121.1 GCA_030620575.1 Fidelibacterota bacterium | reverse complement strand
ATTTGTGCTATGATAAACTCCGGTAAACCTTACATACCTAATTATCGTTCTGTAAATCCGATTTTAGTAAAATAATACTTGTTTTGGTCTTGGTAATCGGGGCGGGGTTCGGGGTGAAGGAGAGTTCGAAATGACATCAAAAAAACTATTGACAGCATACGATTCCCATTTTTTAATCTGTTTCACACAATGGGTTAAAATTTAGTTTTATATGCAATGTAATTTGGAAAGCTAAGAAAACAATAAGAAACAGAATCAAAACGCTCGGAGAGATCCTGAATAAGCTTGCCACTGGCAACCTTTTCAGGATGACTATCTTGGTGGTGGGAGAAGTTGTTCATTCTAAACTGTTAACTGAATTGTCAATTGTCCTTTGCTTGCCCTGCGACTTGTCGGGCGAATCCGTCAACCCCGATGCGTCGGGGAGGGGAAATTGCTGCATGTCCATTTTTCATTTTCACTTTATTAATTTTTATATATTTTCGACCATCCAGCGTGCTTCCACTGCGTTCCAGCGCAAGCTGGAAGGTCTTTCTTGCCCGACCCTGAAACTTCAATGAAATCGGAACGCAGATATGCAAAGGCGGATGATTTAAGAAGAAGGAACACCGATTAGCCCCGTGAAATAAATCGAAGATTTAGCTTTGCTATTTCACGGGGTTAGCGATTTTTGATTTGTTTTGGGATTAAAGAAGTCTCTGTCGCTAAAAAAATCATCAAAATCTTGCAAATTCTTAAACTCGTCACTCGTTACCAGTTACTCGTTACTAAATTGATCCTTGTTGAATATTCAATTATATCTTCTCCCCCCTCCTAATTTAGGAGGGGGTTAGGGGGTGGTAACTTTTACCCTTTTTTACCTCGACCAAACTAACTTCTTAATTGCATTTTCCCTTTCAAATATGTATTTTAAATTAACAACATTAAATCTTTAATAAGAGGGATCAAATATGTCCGGTCACAGTAAATGGGCAAACATAAAACACAGAAAAGCCGCACAGGATTCAAAGCGCGCAAAAGTATGGACAAAGATACTGAAGGAAATCACGGTCGTTGCAAAAATCGGTGGCGGAGATGTGGATGCAAATCCGCGTTTACGTACAGCCGTTATTGCGGCACGCAATGTAAACATCCCTAATGATACGGTCACACGCGCCATTAAAAAAGGAACCGGTGAACTTGAAGGAGTCAACTATGAAGAGATCGTATACGAAGGCTACGGGCCCTTTGGCGTTGCATTGATCCTGGAGGTAATGACAGATAATAAACAGCGTACGGTAGCAGAAATCCGGCATGAGCTATCTAAACACGGTGGAAATCTCGGTGAAAACGGCTCTGTCTCATGGAATTTTACACGCAAGGGTAATATTATCATCAATTCGGAAGGTATTGATGAGGACGAACTGATGATGGCAGCCCTTGAAGCCGGCGCTGATGATGTTATTCAGGAGAGTGATCATTTCAGTATTCTGACTGACCCTCAGGGCTTTAATGATGTACATGAAGCATTAAAAGGATCCTATAAAATTGAACATGCCGATATTGAGCAGATACCGGGAACTACCGTTAAAATTGATAATGTTGACGATGCGGCAAAATACATGAAACTCTATGATATTCTTGAAGACCATGATGATATCCAGAAAGTTTGGGATAATTCCGATATTCCGGAAGAAATCATGGCGCAGTTAGACTAATGATCATTCTTGGTATAGACCCCGGTCTGAACACGAGTGGTTACGGTGTTATTCGTTATGAAAAATCACGTATCCACTTTATTTCAGCGGGAACGATTTCTACGGCAAAAGCAAAGAGCTTTTCAGAAAAACTCGAAATATTATATAAAACATGTTGTGAAATTATCGATGATTATCATCCGGATGCTTGTGCCATAGAAGAAACCTTTTCTAATGTGAATCCACGGACATCACTTAAACTCGGGCATGCACGCGGTGTATTGATGCTGGCAGGACAAATGAAAGAATGTCCCATCTATGAATATCCTGCCACTATTGTTAAAAAATCCCTTACCGGAGTGGGAAGCGCGTCAAAAGAACAGGTAAAATATATGGTGCAAAAAATGTTAAAATTGCAGCAATTGGCAGGTACACTCGATGTCAGCGATGCTTTGGCTGTTGCAATCACGCATTATAACCAGATGCGTTATAAAATGCTAAAAATATAAGGAAAGAATTATGATATATTTCATAAACGGAGAAATTGAGATAAAAAAACCGCACTCAATTGTATTGAATGTAAATGATTTCGGACTTGAACTCACGATAACCCTTCATACTTTCGATAAGTTGCCGCCAAAGGGAGAAATGTGCAGGCTCCTGACTTATCTGCATGTCCGTGAAGATATACTGCAACTGTATGGGTTTTCCGAAGAAAAAGAACGCAATATGTTTTACAAGCTTATTTCCCTTTCCGGTATCGGTCCGAAACAGGCAATGAATATTCTTTCCGGAATTCAATACGATCAGCTGATGCATTTTATCCTGGATGGTGATGTTTCCGCCGTAAAACGCGCTCCGGGCGTAGGGGATAAAATAGCTCGCAGGATCATCCTTGAACTCAAAGATAAAATGTCCGATGAAGAGGTATCAAGCATTAGCGGAATCCCGAGTAACTCTCCCCTTTCAAACAATATTCGCGATGCCGTACTTGCTCTTGAGTCTCTGGGATATAAAAAAATGCATATCCAGTCCTTACTTGCGAAACATATCCAGCCGGACAAACTCTTGAGCACCGAAGAAATTATTAAACGGTTTTTGCTGCAACAGAATAAGTCATAAAAATATGTAGGGGTGAATAATTATTCATCCCTACTAAATGCAAGAGTATCTAATTATGCTAAAGGAACTCCTTCAAAAAAACCGAAGCTACCGGCGCTTTTATCAGAAACCGATACTAAGCAATGCGGATCTGCGCGATTTGATTCAGGCTGCGCGCCTCTCACCCTCTGCCCGTAATGATCAGCCCGTTAAATTTATTCTAATCCAATCCAAAGAAGCCTGCGCCGCTATTTTCCCCTATTGTATGTGGGCGGGATATTTAAAGGACTGGGATGGTCCGGCCGAACATGAACGTCCGACATCCTATATTATTGTCCTGGACGATACCCGAATAGCTGAATCCATTGATACTGATATTGGCATTATGTGCCAGAGTATCCTCCTGACTGCTGTAGAAAAGGGTTTTGGCGGCTGTTTATTGGGTTCTGTTAATCGCAAAGCCATCCGTGAAATATTTTCAATTGATGGACACTATGCCATCGCTTACGTCATTGCACTGGGAAAGCCCTCTGAAATTGTAGTGATCGAAAATATCAAGGATAATGACACCCATTATTATCGTGATATGCAGAATGTACATCATGTTCCGAAACGTGGGATAGATGAACTTATTATTGAAACGCGTTAATTCTGTGCATTCTTTTTAAAGTCTGCAATACCGTATAAAATATTGTCTCTTTCTGTGCGAACTTTATTGGTAAATTTGCTTTTATTTTGTATTATTGTTTGTAGTAAAAACCAATAATAAAAATGAAGGGGAATTCCTATGTACAAGAAGCTTTTTATTCCTGGTCCTGTTGATGTATCGCAGGACATTCTTGATGCCTTTGCAACACCGATGATCGGTCACAGGACCAAGGATATCATTGCATTGCAAGAACGTATTTCCAAGAACCTGCAGAAACTTTTTTATACTGATAATACTATCATTTTATCAACTTCATCCGGCACCGGTCTTATGGAAGGCGCTATTCGTTCATTTACCGCCAAACGCGCAGTTGTATTTTCTGTTGGAGCATTTGGCAACCGTTGGGCAAAGTTGGCGGAAACAAACGCTGTACCCTTTGACAAGGTTGAGGTAGAATGGGGAAATCCCACGCTGCCGGAAGTCATAGATGAATATTTAGCTACCGGTAAATACGATGTATTCACTGTTACTCACAATGAAACCACTACCGGTATTATGAATCCTGTTGAAGCTATTGCGGAAGTCCGAAAAAAATATCCTGATGTTTTGTGGCTTGTAGATGCTGTTTCTTCTATGGGCGGTGCAAAAATCGAAGTAGATAAGCTGGGTATCGATGTCTGTATCACCTCCACGCAGAAATGCCTTGGTCTGCCTCCGGGTATGTCCTGTTGCTCAGTTACTGAACGTGCTATTGAACACGGCAAACAGGTGAAAAACCGCGGATTTTATTTTGATATTCTGAATTTATACAAATTCGTCAAAGAAAAACCCTATCAATATCCCACGACACCGAGTATCCCGCATATGTTTGCCTTAGACAAACAACTCAATCGTATTATGAATGAAGAAGGTCTGGAAGTCCGCTTTGCCCGCCATGAAACAATGGCTAAAATGGTCCGTAAATGGGCAATTGATAACGGTTTTGAAATATTAGGCCGTGAAGGGTATCTGTCCAATACAGTTACCACGATCAAGAATACGAAAGAAATATCAATTGGCGATTTGAATAAACGCCTCGGTGAAAGAGGATATATGATCTCCAACGGATACGGTGCATTGAAAGATAAAACCTTTCGTATTGCCCATATGGCAGATCGCAAACCGGAAGATCTGCAGAAATTACTGGATATTCTTACAGAAGAGATCGACAAGTAATTTTTAATATACTTGTAAAAGAAAAGCCCTTCGATCTGAAGGGCTTTTTTTATATTTGATCTTCCTGTTCCCTGTCCACGCCTTGAAAGGCGTGGCTACTCAGCCGGAGCAGGAAAAAAGCACCCCCTCAAGTCACCCTGAACTTGCCTGCCGGGCCCCGATTAATTCGGGGTAGTAGCGTAGCCTGGATTCAGGGTCTCAATTTGCTCTTTAATATAGATACTGATCTCCCGAAGCTTCGGGGTCGGGGTAGATGGGTTAATCCTTGTTCGATATTCAATTAAATCTTTCTCAGTATTCTGAAGTCCAGTCAAAAATGCCTGAACTCCAGCCTACTGAATAGCTTTTTTACCATT
>JAUXEL010000026.1 GCA_030620575.1 Fidelibacterota bacterium | reverse complement strand
CGTTAACGTTGTCTTGCCATGATCCACATGACCAATCGTTCCTATGTTCATGTGTGGTTTCGTGCGTTCATATTTTACTTTAGCCATGTGAAATACTCCTTTGTTTCACTAATTAACTTGTTCCGCAATTGCTGCGGGAGCAGGTGCATAATGATCAAATTGCATTGTGAACACTGCCCTACCCTGGGTGACAGATCTCAAGTCTGTCGCATATCCGAACATCCCGGCTAAAGGAACATCGGCATTTAAGACCTGAGCATCATTACGTGGTGTCATGCCTTTTATTTGACCTCGTCTCGATGTGAGGTCACCCATAACATCACCTAAATATTCATCCGGTGTAATAACTTCAACAGACATAACCGGTTCTAATAAAATAGCACCTGCTTTTTTTACTGCGTTACGAAAAGCTTTGCTACCGGCTACTTTAAACGCCATTTCTGATGAGTCCACAGGATGGAACCCGCCATCAACAAGCGTTACCTTTATATCTTCCATCGGATATCCTTTCAGGACACCGGTTTTACATGCGTCTTCTATTCCCCGTTTAATTGCAGGAATATATTCTCTCGGGATTACACCCCCAACAATTTTATTTTCAAAAATAAAACCCTTGCCTTTTCCTGCAGGTTCTATATCAATGATCACCCGGGCATATTGGCCTCTTCCGCCGGTTTGCTTCTTAAAGATTTCATCAATATGAGCAGATTTTGTAATAGTTTCTTTATAGGCAACCTGTGGCTTACTTACATGAGCCTGTACCTTAAATTCACAACGAAGGCGGTCGACAATGATATCCAAATGAAGTTCACCCATCCCCCAAATGATCGTTTGTCCGGTTGATTCTTCATATTTAACCTGAAAGGTAGGATCTTCATCGGACAGTTTTATCAGTCCGTCCGTTAAGGCTTCCTGATCAGCCTTGCTCGCCGGTTCAATAGAGACATTGATAACCGGATTCGGAAAAGTCATTTCTTCAAGAATAATTTGATGTTTCTCATCACAGAGGGTGTGTCCGGTGCGGGTGTTTTTTAATCCAACTACCGCAATAATATCACCGGCAAAAGCCTCTTTAAGATCTTCCCGTTTGTTGGCATGCATTTTTAGGATTCTGCCAAAACGTTCGCGTCTCCCCGTCTCTGAATTTATCATATATTTTCCGGTAGAAATATGACCACTATATACCCGCATATAGGTTAGGCGACCGACATAGGGATCAGTCATTATTTTAAATGCCAGAGCACTAAAGGGTGCATCGGGATCTGCAGTACGAATTTCTTCTTTGCCGGTTCTTGGAGCTTTACCGTGAACATCCTTTACATCAAGCGGTGAAGGAAGATAATCTACAACAGCATTCAGAAGCTCCTGAACTCCCTTGTTTTTAAATGCAGATCCAGCCAGTACCGGGACAATATCTCCCTTAATGGTTCCTTTCCGGATAGCTGCTTTTAGTTCCGCTTCGGTCAATTCCCGGCCTTCAAGGTATTTTTCAAGAAGGGAATCGTCATAGGATGCGATCTCTTCGATCAGATGATAGCGATGCTCTTCGACCTCTTCGGCCATATCTTTTGGAATGGAACCGTATTCAAAATCCCTTCCAAGGGTTTCATCTTTATATAATATCGAGCGGTTATTGATCAAATCAATAACACCGTTAAACATATCGCCTGATCCAATGGGAAGAAATACCGGAAGCGGATTGGCTCCGAGGCGTTTCCGCATCATATCAAGTACATTAAAAAAATCTGCTCCGGCACGATCCATTTTATTTACAAACGCGATACGCGGAACATGATAATTATTGGCTTGTTTCCAAACGGTCTCGGACTGCGGCTCTACACCGCCCACAGCGCAAAATAATGCGACAGCACCGTCTAAAACACGTAATGAACGTTCAACCTCTGCTGTAAAATCAACATGACCCGGTGTATCAATAATATTAATTCGGCGGTCTCCCCATAAACAGGCAGTCGCAGCAGATGTGATCGTAATACCGCGTTCTTTTTCCTGCTTCATCCAGTCCATGATGGCTGTGCCTTCATGCACTTCACCAAGCCGATGCGAAATTCCGGTATAATATAAAATACGCTCTGTCGTTGTCGTTTTACCGGCATCAACATGAGCCATAATTCCGATATTCCGCAATTTTGATAAGTCTAAAGCCACGTATTACTTCCTGTCACTTAACGACTGAAATGAGCAAATGCTTTATTTGCTTCAGCCATTCTGTGTGTATCTTCTTTCTTTTTAATTGACGAACCCTCGCTTTTAGAGGCGGACATCAATTCAGATGCTAATTTTTGGGCCATGGTACTGCCTGAGCGCGCTTTGGCATAATTAATGATCCAACGCATTGCAAGAGCATAACGACGGTTATAGCGAACTTCAATAGGGACCTGATATGTAGCGCCACCAATTCGTTTGGATTTTACTTCCAAAACAGGAGCAACATTATCAAGCGCTTTCTGGAATGCTTCCATTCCTTTTCCGCCGGTCTTTTCGTTAAGTACGTCAATTGCGCCATACATTATTTTTTCGGCAACACCCTTCTTACCCCGTTCCATTAGGTTGTTGATAAACTTCGTCACAACCTTTGAATCGTATTTAGGATCCGGTAATACGTCGCGTTTGGGTGGTTTATTCCTTCTTGACATAAACTAATTCTCCACAATTAAGATTTCGGCCGTTTCGTGCCGTAACGTGATCGACTTTGCCGTCTACCTTCCACACCGGCTGTATCCAGTGTGCCTCGAATGATATGGTAGCGAACACCCGGAAGGTCTTTTACGCGACCCCCTTCAATCAGCACAATAGAGTGCTCTTGAAGGTTGTGACCTTCACCCGGGATATATGCCGTAACTTCTGTACCTGTAGTTAAGCGAACACGCGCAACTTTTCGTAACGCTGAGTTCGGTTTTTTCGGCGTCGTTGTATAGACGCGCGTGCAGACACCGCGTCTCTGCGGGTTTGCGTTCAAGGCCGGTACCTTGTTTTTCTTTGTGATCTTTTTTCTACCTTGTCGTACTAACTGATTGATCGTGGGCATAAGTGTTTTTCTCCAATTTTCACAAAAGCCAAATAAGATAATGTATGTAATCATTTTTTGCAAGTTTTTGTTTGATTTTTTAGGAGTATTTTTTTCTGGTATTTCTTGCTTTATTTAAACTCATTATCTATGTTTTTTTCTGAGAATTTATATTGTAACGATACCTTCAAATTATGCAGCAATTGGAATGTTTTAAGATTGCAATTTTATGGCTTTTTGCCGACAAGTTTACGAACTATTTTTTTATCATTATTGGTCTAATTGTATCTGTAAGGGTGAATAATCAGTCACCTCTGCTTTTTCAACTCCAAATAAAAAAAGCCCTGCTAAAAAACAGGGCGCTTTATGTTTATTCTGTTACAGAATATTTTATTCAGTTGGTAATTCTACGGATTCAGCAGGAGCTTGTTCATTAGCCAATGCCGTATCCACTTCTATTTCAGCTTCTTCATATTCCGGTTCCGCAACATGCAACTTAAGGTATTTTGGCATACCGGTACCGGCAGGGATCATCCGTCCGATAATGATATTTTCCTTTAATCCTTTGAGATCGTCAATCTTTCCGGATATCGCAGCATCGGTAAGGACGCGGGTCGTTTCCTGGAATGATGCAGCGGAAAGGAAGCTTTTTGTATTTAGTGATGCCCGGGTAATACCAAGCAGTAATGTGTCGTAGGTAGCAGGTCTTGCCGATTTAAATTTTGCGGGCCGTTTTTCAGCTGCTTTATGACGTACATTGTCTTCTTTGACCATTTTTTTTGGATATATATTACCTTCAATCAGAGATGTATGCCCGGCATCAGAAATAGTAACCATATCAAACAGTTTCTCATTTTTGCTTTGAACTTCCTGACGGCTTATTCTGTCTTTAATAAGAAGATCGGTATCACCGGGATCTCTAATTTCAACTTTTTGCAGCATCTGACGTACAATAATTTCAATATGTTTATCGTTGATACGGACACCTTGCAGGCGGTATACATGCTGAATTTCATTTAACAGGTGTTTTTCTGCTTCTTTTACACCGCGAATCTTAAGAATTTTACGCGGCGGGATAGCACCGTCACACAGTGGTTCACCCGAACGAATTAAATCACCTTCATGAACAAGAATGTATTTTCCTTTTGGAATCTTGTAGGTATATACTTCTCCCAGTTCGTTAGTTACGCGAATGGTTTGAATACCGTGCTGTAATTTATCAAAACGGACATGACCGTCAACTTCAGATACAATGGCTTCGTTGCTGGGATTCCGTGCTTCGAAAAGCTCAGATACTCTTGGCAAACCACCGGTAATATCGTTACTGCGAGCACTTTCTTTTGACCGTTTTGCTAATGTTTGCCCCTGAATAACTATATCGCCGTCTTTCACTATTAATGAACTGTTTTCAGGCATTGCAATGTGTTTCCCTACCAATTCACCGCTATCATCATAAATGGCTATTCGTGCAGTTTTTTCACGGTCTTTTGAAGCAACAATCTGCCATTCGACATGACCGGATGAATCTGTTACCACATCATAGGTAACACCTTCGATCAAATCAACAAACTTCACGATACCATCGTATCGAGATACGATATGTTCGTTATAAGCATCCCAATCATATAAGATGGTTTCCGGTTTTACTTTATCGCCATTCTTTATATGTACTTTCGCACCTTGCGGAACGGTATAAGTAATTAAATTACGGTTATCGGCGTCAACAATGGAGACTTTCCCATTTCGAACCAGAACAATATTCAGTTTATTTTCAGAAATCAGAAGATTATCGGAAAATTCGACTCTTCCCTTATAGCGGGCAGCTTGATGTGATTCCTGAATAAAACGACTGGCTGTACCACCGATATGGAAGGTACGCAAAGTTAATTGGGTGCCGGGCTCGCCAATGGACTGCGCAGCCATAATGCCGACTGCTTCTCCAAGGTTGACCAGTTTATCAGTCGCCAGATTACGTCCATAACAATTAGCGCATACACCGGTTTTAGCTTCGCAGGTTAGTGCCGAGCGAATATATACCGATTTTATGTTACTGTTTGAAATCTTTTCTGCCAATTCTTCATCAACGAATTGGCCGACTTCAGCCAGCACTTCATCTGTAAGAGGGTCAATTATGTCTTCCTGTAAAATTCGACCGATAATACGTTCTTTCAATGATTCTATAATGTTCTCCCCTTCTTTCAGGGAAGTAACGCGAATACCATTGATCGTACCGCAATCTTCTTCATTGATAACCACATCTTGTGCCACATCAACCAAACGGCGTGTTAAGTATCCTGCATCCGCAGTTTTCAGAGCAGTATCAGAAAGTCCCTTACGCGCACCGTGGGTAGAAATAAAGTATTCCAGTACAGTCAGACCTTCTTTAAAGTTCGATGTAATCGGCGTTTCAATAATTTCGCCGCTTCCACCGGTTACATTTTTTTGCGGTTTATTCATTAATCCACGCATACCTGCCAACTGTTTGATCTGGTCCTTTGAACCACGAGCACCGGAATCTGACATCATAGATAAAGGGTTAAATCCTTCGTTATCTTCTTCCAGTATTTTATTCATGACCGACTGAACGGCATCAGTAGTTATTGACCATGCATCAATCACCTTATTGTAGCGTTCATTTTCAGTTATCACACCACGATCACGTTTATCATTAATTTCATTAACTTTTTTTGCGGTTTCGTCAATAATTTTAAATTTTTCCTTCGGAATAATAACATCAGACAAAGCGATGGATGTTCCGGAACGCGTCGCCATAGAAAATCCAAGATTTTTTAAATCATCAAGAAACTCAATAGTCCGGTTTATACCGACTATGCGATTACATTCACTGATAATACTTTCTATGCTTTTTTTAGCGATCAATTCATTATAGAAAGGCAGTCCATCGGGGACGATCGAGTTAAATAAAATTCGCCCGACAGTTGTAGAAATAATTTTTCCGTTTATACGTACTTTTACTTCTGCATGGAGAGTAACCCAGTGATTATCCAGAGCAAGCAGTGCTTCATCTGCACTATAGAATACCGTGCCTTCTCCAAGCTGATTTGATTTTGCACGCGTAATATAGTATACGCCTAATACCATATCCTGAGAGGGAACAGCTATTGGATGTCCGTTCGCGGGATGAAGAATATTACTGCTTGCAAGCATCAGCATACGAGATTCAATCTGTGCTTTAAGAGAAAGAGGTACGTGAACCGCCATTTGGTCACCGTCAAAGTCGGCGTTAAATGCCGCACAAACCAGAGGGTGAATACGAATGGCTTTTCCGTCGATTAAAATAGGTTGAAATGCCTGAATACCTAAACGGTGAAGGGTCGGTGCGCGGTTTAGCAGTACCGGATGATCCTTAACCACATATTCCAGAAGTTTCATAACTTCCGGATCGCGCTGTTCAACCATATTTTTGGCAACCTTTGTTGTTCCGGCTTTGCCACGAACCAATAATTCCCGAATTAAATGCGGCTTGAACAATTCTGTTGCCATAAGCTTGGGGATTCCGCATTCGTGCATCTTTAATTCCGGTCCAACCACAATAACGGAACGGGCGGAATAGTCAACACGTTTTCCCAGAAGATTCTGACGGAAACGTCCTTCTTTTCCATTTAACATGTCCGATAATGATTTCAGAGGACGGCGGGTACCGGACCGGACTGCCGCACGTTTTCTTCCATTATCAAATAACGAATCAATTGCTTCCTGCAACATTCGCTTTTCATTTCGCAAAATAACTTCCGGAGCTTTAATATCGATCAATTGTTTTAATCGATTGTTCCGGATGATAACCCTGCGATATAAATCGTTTAAATCAGATGCCGCAAAGCGGCCGCCCTCGAGCGGAACAAGAGGTCGTAATTCCGGCGGAATAACCGGCAATACTTTCAGGATCATATACTCGGGACGATTAATGGGGTCATTTCCATCTATAGTTATAAACGATTTTAAAATCTTTAGGCGTTTGACAATATCATCGCGTTCAGAAACAGACCGGGTTTTTTTAAGCCGTACTTTAAAGTCCTTTACTAATTCCGGAATATCCAGATCGACCAGCAATTCATATACGGCCTGTGCTCCGGTTTTTGCAATAAACAAATCTTCTTCTTCAATCGGTTCCTCTGCTTCTTCACCATAGGTATACAGAAGGTCAAAATATGTATCTTCGTCCAGTAGTTCCATCTGTCTGACCGGACGAACCTTTCCATTTTCTTCGACTTCGGCTTTCCCGGGCTGAATAACCACATAGGATTCATAATAAATGATCTGTTCTAATTTTTTTGCGGGAATTCCCAGTACATTCGCCAACTTGGAAGGGATCGATTTCAGGAACCAGATGTGAACAACCGGAACGGCCAAATTAATGTGCCCCATGCGTTCACGGCGAACACTTTTGCGGGTAACTTCAACGCCGCAACGGTCGCAGATAATGCCTTTGTAGCGAATACGTTTGTATTTACCGCAGTGACATTCCCAGTCCTTCACGGGACCAAAAATCTTTTCACAGAATAAACCGTCTTTTTCAGGTTTATATGAACGATAGTTTATAGTCTCGGGTTTAAGGACTTCACCCCGAGATTTACTTAAAATTGATTCCGGCGAAGAAAGACGAATCTGTATCTTTTGAAAGTCTTTGCTTGCCGACTGTTGCTGTAATGTGCTAAATGCCAATGTAACATCCTCCTATAGAAGGAATTATATCAAATCCATTTCAATACCTAAACCTTCAAGCTCTTTTAAAAGAACATTGAATGATTCCGGTGTTCCAAACTCGGGCAGGTTTTCACCTTTTACGATCGCATTATAAACGCGTGTTCTGCCGTCAACATCATCAGATTTAACTGTGAGTATTTCCTGAAGCGTATGCGCTGCACCGTAGGCTTCCAATGCCCAGACTTCCATTTCTCCGAAACGTTGTCCGCCAAACTGTGCTTTGCCACCCAGAGGTTGCTGTGTGATCAGAGAGTATGGGCCGGTAGAGCGTGCATGCATTTTATCTTCAATCATATGCGCAAGCTTCATCATATAAATGTAACCACAGGTAACCGGATTATCGATTTTTTCTCCGGTAAGCCCATCATACAAATCACTTTTCCCGTTTTCAGGAAGATTTGCTTTTTCCATTAAAGCTGATATGTCATTATAGGTGGCGCCGTCAAAAACGGGTGTTTCAAAATGAATACCCAGTTCTTCAGCAGCCCATCCTAACATGGTTTCATATAATTGACCCAAGTTCATACGAGAAGGAACCCCCAGCGGATTCAGCACAATATCAACAGGTGTGCCATCCGGCAAAAAGGGCATATCTTCTTCCGGGATAATAGTTGAAACTACACCTTTATTTCCATGGCGTCCTGCCATTTTATCTCCGATAGAAACCTTGCGCTTGCTGGCGATATAGACTTTAGCAAGCTTTAAGACACCCGGTTGCATATCATCACCCGCACGAACTTTGAATTGTTCGTTCGTCATGTCTTCAATAATTCCTTCAGAAACATTTTGATAGTTTTCAACTAATTTCTGTACCCGTTCAAAAACATTCTCATTCTCGATCCAGACTTTTTCCATATCAATATGATTAAAATCACAGGTCTCGAAAAATTCCCAATTCCATGTTTTCCGTTTATTATGGATAATATTACCGCCTTTATCATAGATTCCCATACAGGGTTGATCTTGAATAAGGTTTTGTAATTTATCAATAAATTTCAGACGCAGCGCGTGGATACGTTCAGTTAGCTGTTGTTCCAACTTCTGAATTTTTTCCTTTTCATCGCGACGTGATTCTTTTCCTTTGTGTTCAAACAGTCGGGTGTCGATCACAACCCCGTTCGTACTGGGGTCTGCTCTTTTAGAAGCATCCTTAACATCTCCGGCTTTTTCACCAAAAATGGCCCGGAGCAATTTTTCTTCCGGTGTGGGATCAGTTTCCCCTTTCGGAGTAACTTTACTAATAACGATATTGCCATGTTTAACCGGAGCACCGACTCGGATAAGACCGTTTAAATCGATATTTCTGGTTGCTTCTTCGGATACGTTCGGAATTTCGCGAGTAAGTTCTTCACTGCCACGCTTGGTATCCCTGACTTCCAGATCAACTTCCTTCACATGAATGGAAGTAAAGATATCTTCTTTTACCAGACGTTCACTTAGAATGATTGCATCTTCATAGTTGTATCCGCGCCAAGGCATAAATGCTACAAGAACATTGCGCCCTAAGGCCAATTCGCCCTGATCCGTGGATGTGCCGTCCGCAATGGGTTCGCCGGCTTTTACTTTATTTCCTTTACGCACGATCGCTCGTTGATTAATGCTGGTATCCTGGTTTGTACGTTGAAATTTCTTCAATTCGTAGACAACACGTCCTTCATTTTCATCCAGAGATACATCCGCGTCAAAGTCTTTCAGCGGACGAAGCACAATTTTGCGTGCATCAACATATTCAACAATAGCATCTATCGGTGAAGTAACCACCGCGCGGCTATCACGAGCAACAATAGGTTCCATTCCGGTACCAACCAGAGGAGCTTTGGGCGTTAAAAGCGGTACGGATTGACGTTGCATATTTGAACCCATTAGAGCACGGTTTGCATCATCGTGTTCAAGAAAGGGAATCAAGCTGGCTGCCGCAGAAACCATCTGAATTGGAGATACGTCCATATAATTGATCCCTTCGGGATTAACTACCGGATAATCTGCTTGATGCCGGCAGCGAATATGCTCATTCTCAAATTCATTTTTTGCAGTTAATGGCGCATTTGCCTGTGCAATAATATTTCGGTCTTCATCATCGGCAGACAGATAATCTACCGTATTGGATACCTTGGTATTGCCTTTATAATGGGTCACCTTTCGATAGGGTGTTTCGATAAAACCCAAACGGTTAACAATCGCATAATTTGCGAGAGATGAAATCAATCCAATATTGGGACCTTCAGGGGTCTCAATGGGGCAAAGGCGGCCGTAATGTGTATAGTGTACATCCCGGACTTCAAACCCTGCACGTTCCCGGGTTAAACCACCCGGACCTAAAGCAGATAAACGCCGCTTGTGCGTTAGTTCCGCCAGAGGATTAGTCTGATCCATGAACTGGGACATTTGTGATGTCCCGAAGAACGTGTTTATCACTGAGGTTAGAATACGGCTATTAATAAGTCCCTGTGGTGTGAGATTTTCAGCATTGTGAATATTCATTCTGTCACGAATGGTCCGCGACATACGGGTGAATGCCAGTGAGAACTGATTTCCAAGTTGTTCGCCTACCGTTTTAACACGGCGGTTTCCAAGGTGATCAATATCATCTGATGCTTTTTCACCACGACGCATACTGATAAGCTGTTTAACCATCATAACAAAATCTTCAGGAGCTATCACCGTATTATCAAGCGGAATATTCAGATTGAATTTTTTGTTCATCCGGTATCGGCCAACCTGTCCCAGATCATATTTTTTAGGACTAAAAAATAATTTTTCAAAGAATTTTTGTGCAGTTTCGATATTTGGCGGTTCACCGTTACGCAAATTTTGATACAGGTAAATCAATGCATCTTCGACAGTGGGTTCACGGTCATCTTCATCTGTAATACCCACTTTGTCGCGCTCACGGCGAATAGAATTTGCAAGCAGTTTAAAGTCGATTTCGTGGTCTGCGCCAATGACTTCAATTTGCTTTACTTTTTTCTTTTTAAGTTCACCGATCAGCTGGCTGTCCAATACTACCCGTTTATCTTCACCGGTTCCGGCTTCCAAAAGAACTTCCCCGGATTTTTTATCAATAACAGGAGTTACAACAACTCGTTCTTCAAGATCCCCACTGAGTGGCAGAGTTTCCAGTATGTCAAATTTCTGGAAAATTTCATAATCGGTTCCGAATCCAATGGCTCTAAGAAAAATGGTAACAGGAAATTTTTTACGCCGGTCAATAGTGACATAAATTGCATCAAAAATATCTGTAGTTAAATCAACCCATGAGCCGCGCATCGGAATAATACGGGCGTTGTAAAGCACGGTGCCATTAGGGTGCCGTGCGTCATTAAAGAAAACACCAGGAGAGCGTTGCAGTTGGCTGACAATGATTCTCTCAGCACCATTAATAATAAAAGTGCCCCGGGACGTCATAAACGGGATATTTCCAAAGAATACATCCTGTTCAATGGTGCCGGCTAATGCTCCGGTATCTGAATCTTCTTCAGCCACCTTAAGTACGAGTCTGGCCTTCAGGGGAACGGAATACGTAATACCGCGTTCCACACATTCCTGCTCTTCATACCGCGGTTTTCCAATTGAATAATATTTATACTCAAGTACAAATGTATTATGAGTATCCTCAATTGGGAATATGGAATGAAAAGCATTTTCAAGACCGATATCCTGACGTTTGCCCGGACGAACTTTTGTCTGCAAAAAGTTTTCAAAAGAACTTAACTGTACATTTAAAAGGTCCGGCGTATCTAGAACATGCTTGATCTTTGAAAACGATGTTCGCTTGATCTTTCTTTTTATACTTGCCAAGAGATAGTCCTCCCTTGTATTTTTTTTTAAAACAAACTAAGAGCCATCGTTATATTGACGGCTCATTTTAAACTCTCTGAGCGTGACATATACAACCATTATTTCAGTTCTACTGTTGCTCCGACTTCTTCAAGTTTTGTTTTAATTTCTTCTGCGCTGTCTTTAGGTAAGGCTTCTTTTACAGCAACAGGTGCGCTTTCAACCAAATCTTTGGCTTCTTTTAAGCCCAAGCCGGTTAATTCGCGTACGACTTTAATGACATTGATCTTTCTTTCGCCAAAGCTCTGAAGCATGACATTAAATTCAGTTTGTTCTTCAGCAGCTTCTCCTGCACCTGCGGGAGCAGCTGCTACTGCAACGGGTGCGGCTGCAGTGACGCCAAATTTTTCTTCGATCTCTTTAATCAATTCTGAGATTTCCAGCATGTTTGCTGTCTCTAAGTATCCTAATACATCGACTCGTTTAATGTCGGCCATTTTAATCCTCCCTTAAATTCTATGAGGTTTATTGTTAATATTATTGTTTTATTTCTTCTAATGGTTTTAATACACCTAGTAAATCGCGCATCGGGGACTGCAGACAACCCAATATCTTCTGCATCGGAGATTGCAATAGGCCCAGCAATGTGCTCATTAATACGTCGGCAGAAGGAAGTTTTGCGATCTGAACAACTTTTTCCTTTCCACACATTTCGCCTTCAAAGATCAGAGCTTTAACATCCGGTTTATTGAGGTCTTTCGTTTTTTTCTGAAATTCAACTAAGATCCTTGCCGGTGCAACAGGGTCATTACTGTATACCAAAGCAGTTGAACCGATGAGAAAATCACTTTTCTTAACATCATACCCTGCATCTTTCAGGGCACGCAAGATCAAAGTGTTTTTTACAACCTGCATACTTACATTGTTTTTAAACAACTCAGAACGCAATTCATTCACCTGTGCAACATTTAATCCAAGGTAATCAGAAAAATAAACGGCACTTGCATTTTTGATCTTTTCACTAATTTCCTTAACTATTTCATTTTTTCTCACGGCTTGCATGAACCAATCTCCTAAGCTAATATAGATTGTTTATCAACTCTAATTCCGGGACCCTGTGATGATGAAAGTGTTATCTTTCGAAGGTATGTCCCTTTCAGTGTTGTTGGTTTCAATTTCATTATGATGGACATCATGCCTTTTACATTATCAGCAATCTGTTCAGCTGAGAATGATGCTTTTCCGATAACAACATGAAGAATACCGTATTTATCTATACGGAAACTGATCTTTCCGGCTTTTGCTTCTTTAACAGCTTGTGCAACATCGTTAGTTACTGTACCTGTCTTCGGGTTCGGCATTAATCCACGCGTTCCCAAAGCACGTCCCAGTTTTCCAACATGCCGCATTACATCAGGTGTTGCAATACATACATCAAACTCAAACCACCCGCCGTTAATCTGTTTTATATAATCTTCTAATCCGGCGTGATCGGCACCAGCTTTTTCAGCTTCTTTTACCTTTTCGCCTTGTGTTAGAACCAATACACGAACTTTTTTGCCTGTACCATGCGGAAGAATTACCGTTCCACGAATATTCTGTTCTGAATACCGCGGATCAACACCTAAATTTAGTGTTAATTCGATAGATTCGTCGAATTTGGCATTTGCGGCTTTTTTTAATAATTCGATGCTTTCAACAAGTGGGTATTCGAGTGTCTTATCAATAAGCTTAAAATTTGCCGAATATCGCCTACTATGCTTCATTAATTCTTGCCTCCAATTAACCTTCTACCGTTAATCCCATACTCCGTGCGGTTCCTGCGATCATGCGCATCGCTTGTTCCGTGGTATGAGCGTTTAAATCTTTCATTTTCAATTTGGCAATTTCTTCAAGATCTTTGGATGTCACAGTTCCAACTTTTTCTTTGTTGGATACAGGAGATCCTTTATCAATCTTGGCTGCTTTCTTTAATAATACGGCAGCTGGCGGCGTTTTCGTTATAAAGGAAAACGAACGATCTGCATATACCGTGATCACGACAGGAATAATCAAGCCCATCTTGTCCTGAGTTTTTGCATTGTACGCTTTGCAGAATTCCATAATATTCACACCGTGCTGACCAAGGGCCGGACCTACGGGAGGTGATGGATTTGCCTTTCCTGCGGGAAGCTGTAACTTGATAATTGCTTCTACTTTCTTTGCCATAATTCTCTTACCTGTTTTTAGGTTTAATCATTTATTTATTTTTCTTTTTCCAACTGGAGATAATCCAGCTCTACAGGTGTTGAACGTCCAAAAATACTGACCATAACTTTAACTTTGCGTTTTTCTTCATTGACTTCTTCAACAACGCCGGAGAAATCAACAAAGGGACCGTCAACCACTTTAACCGGATCACCTATCTCAAATGGAGTTCCCATAACTTCGCGACCGTCTTTCTTTTCGACTTCGCCAAGGATCCGGGCAATTTCTTTTTCTGTTAATGCCTGTGGAACACCATTTGAACCGACAAAACTGATAACACCGGATATATTCTCAACAAAATATTTTGTCTCCGCTGTCATTTCAATCTTGATCATGATATAACCGGGATAAAATACTTTTACACGGGTACGTTTCTTGCCATCCCGCATTTCAACGACATTTTCAGTGGGAACCAAGACATTTTCTATGTACTCAGATAACCCTGATTGCTCCGCTTCATACATGATGCGTTCTGCTACCAGTCGCTCTTTTCCTGATAATGCTTTTAAGGTATACCATTTCATTGTATTATAACCACTCAATTAACTTTTTAACCAATGTACCAATACCAAAATCGACTAATGCGATGTAGGTGGCGATAACAGCAGAAAATATTAACACTACGCTGGTTGAAGATTTCAACTTATCCCAGGAAGGCCAGTTTACCTTCTTCATTTCGAAGCGGACACCGATTATGAATTCTTTTATTTTGTCAAATATTTTCATTTTACCGTTCCTCTTTTGTCTGCAGGTCTGGAGGGATTCGAACCCCCAACTTGCGGTTTTGGAGACCGCTGCTCTGCCAATTGAACTACAGACCTGTTACGTTTTTAACGTGTTTCTTTGTGCATTGTATGTTTTTGACACCATGGACAGTACTTTTTGTATTCCACGCGTTGCGGATGTTTGCGTTTGTTCTTTGTTGTTGTATAATTACGACGTTTGCAATCCGAACATGCCAAAATGATATTGTTACGTATTTTTTGTCCTGCCATAATGCTTTTTACCTTTACTCAATAATCTCAATTACAACACCGGCGCCTACGGTACGGCCGCCTTCACGAATTGCAAAACGCAATTCCTTGTCCATGG
>JAUXEL010000042.1 GCA_030620575.1 Fidelibacterota bacterium | reverse complement strand
TACCACTTAACCCGGATTTGGAGGCACGTCCTATTGGATCTAATCCCAATCCGCAAGTACAAAATATTATTAAATTATCGGCAACCGATTACGGAAGCACTAATTGGGATGGTTATGGCCGCGTCAATGCATACGAAGCTTTAAAATATACTTTAGAAAACTATGGTGGTACATTAACTCAAGATATTGAATTGGAATCAGGGAAATCTTTAGATTTCTTATCAAGTACAGTTATAAATCTTAATTCTAATTCAATTACTACTTCTGGAGGAACAATAACTATTACAAATGGAGCAGAAATTAATCCATATATTTGTGTTAAAGAATCAGGAGTAGTAAAGGGTTTATATCCAACGATATCATCTGCTTTAAGTAGTGCAGTCAGTGGAGATGAGATAGAGGTGAAAAACTCAACTGAACTCACAACAGATATTACAGTAGGAAGCGGAAAAATATTATCAATTGAACCCGATGCAAAAGTTGACATGAAAACATATAAGATTATAAAAGGCAGTGGGGGTATAACAGTTGATCAAAGTGCTACATTATATCCTAATATTTTATTGGTGAATGTTAGCACAACTTATGGATATTATCCTTCATTATCATCAGCATTTACTGCAGCTAATGCCGGCTACGGCAATAAGATTTTTGTAAGTGACACGTTAAACTTAAATACAGCTGAATTAATACCTATAGGGAAAGAATTTAGAATTCAGACAGATGCATATGTGCAATTAGCATCAAATACTAGTATTGCCGGATCAATGATCATAACATCTGGAGCAACGTTGGATCCGGATATTAGACGATCATCAGTTTCAGGAGTAACAGGCATATATTCAGACATAAATTCAGCGCTTGCTTCTTCATATACAGTTTATGTTGATGATGTATGCACTTCATCAAATAACGTAATTGTAGGGTCAAATGAAACATTGATCCCAAAGAACGGCAGTGAGTTAAAATTTACTTCTGGAAAATACCTGGAAGTACAAAGTGGAGGCAATCTTACAGCTAATGGAGCAACTTTCTCAAAAAGCGGCTCAAACTCTTGGGGGAGGGGTTAAATACTATAGTGGTAGCACAGGAAGTTTAACGAATTGTTCAATAACTGATGGAACCTATGGCGTTTATGAAAACGGAACAAGCCGTACTATTGATAATTGTGATATCTCTGGTTGTACCTATGGTATTTATTGCTATAATGCTGATCCTGAACTTGAAAATAATACTATTTCAGCTGATTATGGTATTTGGGCAACGAATGGTTCATCTCCCGAATTAAGAGATAATATAATTAATCGCGATGTTTCAGCTAAGGGGTTATATTGTTACAGTAACTCATCTCCGACATTGGCTGATATTAACAATGGAAATGGTAATAACACCTTCGAAGGCTCATTTGTTAGTATTGCCGTTCATGCCTCAAATAGTTCAAATCCTGTACTAGGTTTTTCAAGTTGCACTAATGATTATGGAAATAATAAATTTGATTATGGTTATGTTGATGATTATCTTGTTCGTGCAGAAACAAATTGCACAGTGAGTGCGGAACACTGTTGGTGGGGATCTTCCTCTCCTTCATCCTCTTTATTCTATGGAAGTGTTGATTACACTCCGTGGCTTACATCTGAACCACAATTTAGTCCTCTTGTACCAATTCCAGAGGGAAATCTCTTTGATCAACGATTTATGTTAGCAAGTACTATTTCTGGTGGAAGTGAAGAGATTTCAGAAGATCTTACACAGTACTATAACGAACACTGGGATTTGGGTAAAAAGTTGAGTTTTTTAAGGTATCTCGTCAGTTTAGGTGAAGCTAACGGCGTTGCAGATTTATGCAAAGACATCATCTTTGAAAATCCCTATGCACCGGAAGCCTTTACTGCTTTGGATATGATCTATCAGATATCCAAAAATGATAAGATCAAAAAGGATATTGATAAGGATATGTTCAAAACATATTTGAAGACTTTCGAGGATAGTAAAAGCAATAAGTTTTTGGAAGCAAATGCTATGCTATTGCTCGCAGGACTTGAAAAAGACGTTAAGCGTATGGACAAGGTCTACAAAGAGCATAAAGACACCTATATGGGTAAGTATGCTATGCACCAACAGTTCATGTATTACTTCCACGAGGAGGAAGATATGGAACTGGCCAGGGAAATCCTTAACCAAATGGATGAAGTTTATCCGGACGAAGATATAACCTATGAATCACATCTTCTGATGGGTGATGATGTTATTGATCCAATAGAGTATTACAGTAAGAAAAGTGCTACAGAAAAAGCTCAATTAGTATCAACAGATATTAATGAGATACTTCCTAAAGAATATGCACTTAATGCAGCATTTCCAAACCCCTTCAATCCGCAAACAACACTCGAATACGCGTTACCGGTACAATCGAAGGTAGAATGCAGTATCTTTGATCTGTCAGGTAATATTGTCAAGAGCTTTAACTTTGATCAGAATGCCGGAACACATAGCATTACTTGGGATGGATCTAATGTATCGAGTGGAATTTACCTGATTCGCTTCGTTGCCGAAGCTCAGGATGGTAGTAACTCTTTTGTAGACTATCAGAAAGTAACTTTACTTAAATGATGAATAATCAAACAACAGGCGGAGGTAAAATCTTCGCCTGTTTTTTATTAGCCATAAGTTTTCTTTTCGCCGCGCATCCGGATTCGACGCTGATCAAATTAGGTGAGCAATCAGCAAATATTGATTATGCCTCTGAAATCTTTGATATTGATCCGATAAAGCTCAAAGCTATTATCTACGTAGAAAGAACGAACAACTACAACTGGCAGGATGAGTATTTTGACGACTATCTGGCTAAGAAAGGCCAGAACAGTTCGATTGGATTTTGCCAAGTAAAGATGAAAACGGCTTATTGGATCGAATGCCAATTGACCGACAGTACCTCGGAGTTTTATCCTGATGTGAAATACAAAGACATTCTCCCAATCAGCCAATCACCTCAAGAGATCATTGATAAACTTGAAGATGATAAAACAAACCTTCTCTATGCGTCCGCCTATATGAGGATTATTCAAAACTATTGGGAGAGTAGGGGATATTCAATCGATGACAGAATCGATATCATTGCTACGATTTTTTCTTATGGGATGTTTAGTAGGGAGACGGGGGAACCATTAAAACCTCATGCTGATCCAAAGCCGAACAGATTCGGTGAAGAGACTTTAATGATTTACAAGCTGTTCTAAAGATTCAAAAGACAATATCCAAGAGACAAGAGATTGTTTGATCTCAGAATACTTGACCTAATTGTTCTTGGTGTCTTTGTATCCTTCGTGCCTTTGTGTGAGGTCCTTCAAAAAAACAACTTTTCTTAGAAAAAAACACAAATCTTAGTTGACATTTAAGAGAGAATAAGGGTAAGTTTAAACGTTGTTTGAACGGGGTTAATTAACCACATATAATTAATTGATTCAAGTGGATGTAAATAATGAAATTAGGGGATGTAATATGTAACGCTGTCACAGCGTTTTCGTGTTTATATAGAAAAAATAACATTTTTTAATAAATAAAGGGTAAGAAAAACATGTTAAACAACAAAAATATCGTGATCGGTATTGCAGGATCCGGAGGCGAAGGCATTATTTCTGCCGGTGAGATTCTTGTGAACGCAGCATCCAGTGAGGGACTTTTTGTCTTTATGCTGAAAAGTGTTGGCGCACAGATTCGTGGTGGAGAGAGCTCTATTCGTGTCCGCGTAAGTGATCTGCCTGTACAGTCACAGGGAGACCGTATTGATGTTTTAGTCGTTCTCAGCTGGAAGAATTTTCTTCGATTTAAATCGGAGCTGCAGCTGGAAGAAAAAGTTATTATTGTGAGTGACACAGATGATCCGATGCCGGATGAAGAGATACCTTTAACGGAATCTCAACGTGAATTTTGGTATAAAATTCCTTTCGCAAAACTTGCAGAAGAGCACGCGGGAACACATCAGGCCAAGAATATTGTCATGCTTGGGGCAATTTCAGAGATATTTTCACTGCCCAGAGAAGCATTGAGTAAATCCATCAAGAAAAAATTTAAATATAAAACTCCTGAAATTATCGAGAGCAATATAAAAGCTATGGTTGCCGGGGTAGAATATGTTAAAACGCAGGTAGTAAAAAATGACCCGCTTACATTTGAATATCAACATCGCGAACCCCGTTTGGTTATGCAGGGAAATGAAGCAGTTGCGCTGGGCGCGATATATGCCGGTTTAGATTATTATGCCGGATATCCCATTACTCCTTCCACAGAGATCATGGAATGGATTTCACGTTATTTGCCTCAACGGGACGGTATAGCCATGCAGATGGAGGATGAGTTGGCATCCATCAATGCAATTTTAGGTGCATCCTTTGCGGGTAAAAAAGCCATGACGGCAACCTCGGGACCCGGTATTTCCCTGATGAGTGAAGGTATTGGACTTGCCTCAATGGCAGAACTTCCTGTTGTGATAATCAATGTTCAACGCGGGGGACCATCTACCGGTCTGCCAACCAAAACAGAGCAGGCAGATCTCATGCAGGCAATATGGGGCGGACATGGTGATTCACCCCGGGTGGTAATTGCTCCTTGTGATGTAGAGGACTGTTTTGATTCTACCGTGTTGGCATTTTACATTGCGGAAAAGTATCAATGTCCGGTCATTGTATTATCTGATCAGTTTATCGGTCACCGAAAAGAATCGATCAATCCTGAATCTATGAGAGGTTCCAAAGTAGGATTCCGGAAAATTTATCATCGTGATACGCCTTCCGCAGAAGATTTGAAAGATTATCATCGATTTAAAATAACAGAAACAGGTGTTTCCCCTATGTCCTATCTGGGAATTAAGGGTGGAGAATACCTTGGCTCCGGTATCGAACATGATGAAAAAGGTTCGCCAAGAGGTGATGCTGCCAACCATGCCAAGATGACTGAAAAACGTTGGAAGAAGTTTGAATATATTAAGGAAGAATTTCGCTTCGAACGTTTTTACGGTCCAAAAGATGCAAAATTGGGTATTATAGCCTGGGGATCCACTAAGGGAGCGGTTAAAGAAGCTGTACTTAAAGCAAATGCGATGGGTATGTCAGTCGGTGCAATCATTCCACAAATTATTTACCCCTTCCTGATCGAACCGTTTAAAGAATTTATTAAAAATAAAGACCGGGTTATTATTGCAGAAATGTCCTATGCCGGTCAATTTAGACGATACCTGCGCGGATTTCTTCGTTTTAGCCAGTATGGAGTAAAGGTGGTTCCATTCGCAAAAGCCGGAGGAGCCCCTTTCATGGTTGAAGAAATATTAAATAAGATCATTAAAGAGTGGAAAGAAATGGAGGCCCGACGATGAGCGAAGCCCTGAAATCAACAGATTATAAAAGCAATTTAAAACCTATTTGGTGCCCTGGATGTGGCAATTTTGGGGTTTTAAGTGCTATTTATAAAGCATTTGAAGAATTACAACTGCAGCCAGAGAATACTGCCGTTTGTTCGGGCATCGGATGTTCAAGCCGTCTTCCGGGATATATAAATGCATACACCTTTAATGGTATTCATGGCCGGGTATTACCTTTTGCGACCGGTGTGAAGATGAGCCATCCGGAAGCCACGGTGATTGCTGTCGGAGGTGACGGTGACGGATTTTCTATTGGTGCGGGCCATATTGGGCACGCAGCACGAAAAAATATCGACATTACCTATATTGTAATGGACAACAATATTTACGGTCTGACTAAAGGACAGGCATCTCCGACGACTCCTCTCGGAGTACGAACAAAAACGACCTATTACGGGAATATGGGAATGACCTTTAACCCGGTCCGTATGCTGATCGCTTATAAGGCATCGTTTGTTGCCCGTACTTTTGCCGGTGATCCCAAGCATGTGCAGAAAATGATCGTAGAAGCAATTCAACATCCCGGTTTTTCATTTGTTGAAATATTATCACCCTGTGTGACATTTCGTGGAAAAGACCAGTTTAAAATTATTCGTGATAAAGTAACTTATTTAGACGGGGTCCACGATATTGAAGATGAATTAAAGGCTTTTGATATTGCCAATAACGAAGAGCATTTCGCTTTGGGTGTAATTTATAAAAAGCGCCGCCCGACCTATTATGAAATTGTTATGGATAAAGTGACAGCCAAAGCAAAGGCTGCTTCAAACGGTATTGCTCAAATAGATAAACTGTTGGAGCAATTTCAACCATAAAAAATGAACTATACCTTACATGAACAGGAATTTACGCAACAAGTTGCCGATTTAATTCAGCAAACTGCATGTATTTTACCTGAAGATATTGAGCGTGCCCTGGTATCCGCAAGAGCACTCGAAGCTTCTGATAATGTAGCATATTCTGTTTTAGATACAATTTTAAAAAATGTAGATGTTGCCCGCAAACAGCAGCAGCCGCTTTGTCAAGATACCGGATTACCGGTGTTTTATGTGCATTATCCTTGCGGAATATCAACCCGGATCATTACACGCTGTATTCAAGATGCAGTGGTTCAGGCCACGGCAGACGGTTTTTTGCGCCCCAACGCGGTTAATCCTCTGACAAATAAAAATTCCGGAAATAATCTCGGAATTATGATCCCCTGTTTTCATTTTATGGAATGGGATAAACCTGAAATTCAGGTCGCTTGCATGCTCAAAGGCGGAGGCAGTGAAAATATGTCAATCCAGTACAGTTTACCGGATGCCAAATTATCTGCCGGTCGCGATTTGAACGGTGTGGCTGTTTGTGTCATTGATGCGGTTATCAAAGCTCAGGGAAACGGCTGTGCACCGGGAATAATTGGCGTGGGTATCGGTGGCGACCGGGTTACCGGTATGCAATCAGCTAAAAAACAATTATTCCGGCTGCTTGAGGATGAAAATGAGTATCCCGAATTGGATAAACTGGAAAAATCCCTGCTGGCGCAATTGAATAAACTGGAAATCGGACCTATGGGGCTGGGCGGAAAAACCACGGTATTAGGGGTTAAAATTGGCATGGTTCACCGGATTCCGGCTTCCTATTTTGTTTCTGTTGCCTATATGTGCTGGGCATGCAGAAGGGAAGTTATGAGTTATAAATTATAAGTTACTTGTCCACCGTAGTCCCGATTCTTCGGGTCCGGACAAGCAATAGACAATAAAAAACGAAAACGGATAAATTTATTATAATTTGTCAATTAATTTAAAAATGAACAAAAAAATCGAAATGAAGACCAAACATATACAATTACCTATGAATAAGATAAACACCCGGAAATTAAAACTGGGTGATAAAGTATTGATTTCCGGGATAATAGTAACAAGCCGCGATATGGCGCATCGCTGGATGATGGAAGAAAAGTCTGATATCATTCGTCCGTATCTGAAAGACGGTGCCATTTATCACTGTGGTCCGATCATGGTACGTGATGGCGAAAAATGGATATGTCGCGCCGCCGGGCCGACCACTTCCATTCGGGAAGAACGGTATCAATCGAATATTATCCAAGAATATGGTATTCGCTGTGTGATCGGAAAAGGCGGAATGGGGAAGCGGACGGCCCAAGCCCTCCGGACTTTCAGCGCTGTGTATCTCAGCGCTGTCGGCGGCGCTGCGGTCATCTATGCCAATAGCGTCCAATCCGTTAAAGCGGTTTATCAACTCGATGCTTTCGGTGTTCCTGAAGCAATGTGGGTACTCCAGGTCAAGGATTTTCCCGCAATTGTCACCATGGATGCAAACGGGAATTCCCTCCATGAGGATATTGAAAAAAAATCCATACAAAATGCAAACCAAAATCAGTAAACATTTTTACATATTAAATCCCTTGTGTGAAAAAGAAAAATACAATCACATGGATCGTATAGATATGATGCATGTGTTCAACCTTCCCTTTATCCCCCCTCTTTCTAAGGAGGGGATTAGGGGGGTGGTATAAAGAAAATGATTTCGCAAAAACTTGCTTCGCAAAAACTTGCTTCGCAAAAATTTGCCTCAAGATTTTTCGGGCATATTTGCTCATATTTTGGCTTATTTAAACTGAAAATCGCATAAATAAAGGATATTCTCAAAAAACTTGCCCCAAGATTTTTAGCTTAGATTTGTTTAATATTCCATATTTTGCTTAATAAATGCTTGAAAATTTCAAAAAAACTTGAGTCAAGATCATATACAGTTCATGAAAAATTTCCTTACCTTATCTAATTATTCTTAGTACTTTTCAACATGAAGAAGAAACGCAACATCATCGTGGGCATGAGCGGAGGTATTGACAGCACGGTTGCTGTCTATCTGTTACAGCAGAAGGGCTATGAAGTTCTGGGCGTCACATTGCAGCTTGCGGATCATTTTATTAAAGATCACAGCAAACAATACCATGTAATTGAACGCGCAAAAGCCGTCTGTGAGCGTTTTGGTATTCAACACATTGTCGCGGATTACACACAGCAGTTTGATACCTGTGTGGTCAATTATTTCGCGGATGCGTATCTAAACGGAAATACACCCAATCCCTGTGTACAATGCAATCATCTTCTCAAATGGGATGCCCTTTTGCGTATTGCCGATGAGCAGGGCATTGAACATGTTGCCACCGGGCATTATGCTAAGATTGAAAAGCGAGCCGGTCGCTATCATCTCTTGAAAGGCAAGGATACAGTAAAAGATCAGTCCTATTTTTTATGGAAACTAACACAGGATCAGCTCTCCCGAACGGTATTTCCGTTGGGAAATATCACAAAAACACAGATCCGTGCCATCGCGAAAAAACTTAAACTGCCGCAGGACGATCAAGCTGAGAGTCAGGACGTATGTTTTATTCCCGACAATGATTATAAGGAATTTTTGCAAAGTTATTTTCCGGAGCGCTTGAACAAGATCAAGAAAGGCAATTTTACGGATAAAAACGGAAAAATACTCGGACAGCATGATGGTTATTACCGTTTTACTATCGGACAGCGGAAGGGACTCGGATTAGCGATGGGCGAACCGGTCTATGTACGGGAAATACATCCGGACAGCAATACAGTGGTCATCGGAAAAGCCATGGACATGGAGGACATAGGATGTATAGTTTCAGAAATGAACTGGATCGCTTTTCCTGAATTACATGAAATGAAAGATGCTTTGATCAAGGTGCGATATGGCAATAGCGGGGTAATATGCCGCATTGAACCTCTGAAAAACGGAAATTACCATATCCTGTTTTCACAGCCGGTAAAGGCCGTAACACCGGGGCAGTCGGCAGTATTTTACGAAAATGATGAAGTAATAGGCGGCGGGATCATTGTATCAAACGCGCCTGAAGGAAAAAGAAATGAAAAAGACCATTAAAACCATTCAAGCTATGAAAAAAAAGGATGAGAAGATCTCTGCTTTAACAGCATATGAAGCCCTTTTTGCGGAATTTTTAGATAGTAGTGACATTGATATAATATTGGTTGGCGATAGTGCCGGTATGATCTTTGGCGGACATGATAGCACGATCCCGATTACCATGGATGAGATGATATATCACACAAAATCAGTTCGCCGTACTGTAAAGGAATCACTGCTCGTAGCAGATATGCCCTTTATGAGCTATCAGGTAAATGCCGAAGAGGCATTGAGAAATGCAGGTCGCCTCATGAAAGAAGGGGGCGCGGAAGCGGTCAAAATGGAGGGTGGCACACGCATTCTTAAGCAGGTGAAGGCCTGTGTGGAAGCCGGTATCCCGGTTATGGGACACTTGGGGTTGACACCGCAGAGCGTAAATCAGTTCGGTGGATTCAAAACTCAGGGTAAAAGTGCTGCAGAAGCAGAAATATTGAAAAACGATGCGTTCGCGCTTCAGGAGGCAGGCGTTTTTGCGATCGTGTTGGAAAAAATCCCGGCAGCACTTGCTAAAAGTATTAGCAAAGATCTGTGGATACCCACCATTGGTATCGGTGCAGGTGTAGATACAGACGGGCAGATCCTTGTAACCCAGGATATGCTGGGCATGTACGAAAAATTTAAACCAAAATTTGTTCGCCAATACGCACAATTGGCCGCGGAGATAAAAACGTCGATCAATAATTACGTGGCGGATGTAAAAAAAAGTCGCTTTCCTAACGAGGAGGAGAGTTTTTAATGGAACGAATAAGCACAGTTTCTGCAATGCAGGCACGTGCTGAAGCATTGCGGTTAGATGGCAGACGTATTGGCTTTATTCCCACAATGGGGTATCTGCATGAAGGCCATTTATCGTTAATCGATGAAGCAAAAAGAGATAGTGATATTACGATACTGTCCATTTTTGTTAATCCTGCCCAATTTGGTCCAAACGAAGATTATAACAGCTATCCCGGCGATATTGCAAGAGATGAACTTCTCGCAGAGAAACGGGGAGTTGATATTGTATTTTATCCCTCGGTAGAAGAAATGTATCCACACAAACAATTAACATGGGTTAACGTAGAAACCGTTACCGAGGTACTATGCGGTGCAAGCCGTGATGGGCATTTTCGGGGTGTTAGCACAGTAGTTGCAAAATTATTCAATATTGTCAAGCCGCATGTTGCGGTATTTGGACAAAAAGACGCGCAACAGGTTGCCGTGATCCAAAAAATGGTGGATGATCTCAATATGAATGTAATAATTCGCATTGCGCCAATAGTACGGGAACCTAACGGACTTGCTATGAGTTCACGCAATATACGTTTGACTCCTGAAGATCGAAAAAACGCGGTAATTTTATCACAGGTACTGTTTAGGGCAAAAGACGGTATCCTGAAAGGGGAGAGTATTAGCTCTGTGCTTGCTGCGGCAACAAAGGATATTCAGGCCGTGGCACATGCGGACCTGGAATATATTGAAGCCCTGTCATATCCCGATCTGGGACCCATGACAGACTTTAATAACGATCTTTTAATAGCTCTTGCAGTCCGTTTTGGGAATGTTCGTCTTATAGATAATATTTTAATTAAAAAATCATCTTGAATCTTGAATTAATAGCTTTTATTTCATATTATATCAGATAAGAAAACAGACGGGGAATTATGAAAAAACGTTTTTTACATTCAAAAATCCACAGAGCCGTTGTCACGGAAGCGAATCTGAATTATACCGGGAGTATTTCCATTCCCGAAGATTTAATGGAAATAGCTGATATTGGGGAATTCGAACAGGTTCAGGTAGCGAACATCAATAACGGGACCCGCTTTGAAACCTATGTGATCAAAGGTCAACGCGGAAACAAGAATATTTGTTTAAACGGAGCTGCTGCGCGCCTTGCCCAACTCAATGACAGAATTATCATTATGAGCTATGCCGATTTGGAGCCTGAGGAGATCAAAACACACAAACCCACTATTGTTGTTTTAGATGAAACGAATACAGTTATTGAGAAAACGGGAGAATAAATGTCATCTGTTCTTGCCACGATTATTTTAGCTGCCGGAAAAGGAACTCGTATGAAATCCGATTTACCCAAGGTTCTGCACAAGGTCTTAGGTGAAACTATGGTTTCCCGGGTTGTAACCCAGGTAGAAAAAGCGGGCAGTTCAAAGATCGTATTGGTAATTGGTCACAAAAAAGAAATGGTGAAAGCTGAACTTGCGAATTGTAAGGTAGATTTTGTTGTACAGGCTGAACAGTTGGGAACCGGACACGCAGTGATGATGGCTGAACCCGCATTGCATGATTTTCATGGT
>JAUXEL010000177.1 GCA_030620575.1 Fidelibacterota bacterium | reverse complement strand
TGCCTTCCTTGGTGAAAATCTCATTGGAACGGTTAGCCTAACGCCCGTAGATGATAAAACCGTAAAAATGCGCCAACTTGCTGTTGATGAAAATTTTCGTGATCAAGGTATCGGACGAACACTTGTAAATAAATCAGAAGAAATTGCAATAAAGAACGGCTTTGAACTTATGGTGCTTCACGCCCGTGAATCTGCATTACGCTTTTATACATACCTTAATTATATTCGCGAAGGTGGTCGCTTTCTTGAGATCGATCTTCCCCACTGGAAAATGCACAAAGAACTTACTAATATTTTGTAATTTCTAATATGTGAAGAACGGTCATTCGTCTGACTCCACACATCTTGAGCGAATTATGATTCGCCTCTGCTTTTTTTCTTCCATTTTTCTAATTAATAAATAAATTCTTTGGACTTTTTGTTTATACGCACTATAATTCACAATGAAATTTTTTCGCATAATTATTGTTTTGCTTATTCTCCTGTCCGCTTTTTTGTTTGGCGCAGAAGCCAGAGAATATATTGCAGTTCGTACGAACAATCCACCCGTGATTGATGGCAGGCTGGACGATGCCTGTTGGGAAACCGTAGCTTCTTCCGGGGATTTCCGGATGCATCAACCTTACGATGACCGACCGGCTACTTTTGATACGGAATTTTCAATCGTCTATGATAACAATAATCTCTATGCCGCCGTACGTGCTTTTGACCCTGAACCTGATAAAATTTATCGCCAGATCACCCGGCGTGATAATATTAATAGCGAATTTGTTATTATTGGTATCGATAGCTATCATGATCGCAACACTGCTTATTGCTTCCTTGTCACCGCCTCCGGAGTAAAAGGAGATATTTTCATATCCAAAGACGGGGAAAATAATGATGATAGTTGGGATGCAATTTGGTGGGCAAAATCTCAAATTGATTCACTGGGCTGGACCGCGGAATTTCGTATTCCACTTTCTCAGCTGCGTTTTGTAAATGCGGATGAACAAATTTGGGGCTTTGATGTGATGCGCTCCGTTCATCGCAACAATGAAGAAAGTTTCTGGATGGAACACCGGCAGGATGCATCCGGATTTATTCATCAATTTGGTGTTTTGCGTGGACTTTACGATATCAAGGCACGCAAAGTTCTTGACATTGTTCCCTATACCGTTGGCCACGTGGATACCTATGAAGCGGAGACCGGCAATCCCTACCGTGATGGAAGTGACCTTGGTTTTAATGGTGGTGTTGACGGCAAAATTGGTCTAAGTAATAATTTTACGATGGATTTTACAATTAATCCGGATTTTGGTCAAGTGGAAGCTGACCCCGCAACGGTTAATCTTTCTGCTTTTGAAACCTTTCTTGGTGAACGCAGACCTTTTTTCATCGAAGGAAATAATATTACCATGTATACCCTGGATGTGAGTGGTGGACACAATAGCGAGGAAAAACTTTTCCATTCCCGGCGCATCGGACGCGCACCGCATTATTGGCCGGTGCTGGGTAGTAATGATTATGCTGATATTCCTTCTGCAACCAACATTCTTGCTGCGGCAAAGATCACCGGCAGAACGGAAAAAGGGCTGAATATTGGTGTCGTTGAAGCGGTAACGCAAAAGGAATATGCCAATGTAATGCGCGATGGTGTTGAAACACAAGAAACGGTTGAGCCTTTAAGTAATTATGCTGTTGCTGCTGTCCGGCAGGACTTGAATGAAGGTTCTACACAAGTAGGTGCCGTCGTCACTTCGGTATATCGAAAACTTGATGAAGAACATTTGACTTTTCTTCATAAGCAAGCCTATAGCGGAGGATTAGACTTGCGGCATTATGGAAAAGATCGCGCCTGGCAGCTGGATTTGCGAACCTATGGCAGTTATGTACAGGGTTCCAAAGAGGCAATCTCAAATACTCAACTTTCTTCAAGTCATTTATATCAACGACCGGATGCAAATTGGGTGGAATATGATTCCACACGCACCCATCTATCCGGATACGGAGGCAGTACGCAAATTGGTAAATTCGGCGGGGCGTTTCAGGCAGCTTTTAAGGTTAAATGGAAATCTCCGGGGCTTGAACTGAATGATCTGGGTTTTATGTATAGTACAGATAATATTTCGCAAAATATCTGGTTTAGCTTACGCAAAACAACTCCCTTTTGGATTCTGCGCAATGTGCATATTAATATGTTTCAATGGAACGCCTGGAATTTTGGCGGCATATATGAACAATCCGGAATAAACATTTCGGCAGTAGCAAATTTTAAAAACCTCATGGGTGTAAATACTGGTTTTCGAGGCATTACTGAAACTCTTAGTCATACTGCTTTACGAGGAGGACCCAATTTGCTTATACCGGGTGATTGGAATACCTGGCTTTGGTTTGGTTCTAACTTCCGCAAACCCTTGCATGGCTGGGTGTTTTTTGAAATGGGGTCTAATAAAGACAATCTAAAGCATGAGCAAGTTATTGAAACGGAAATTGATTGGAAAATCAGTCAATATGTCAATATGTCACTTTATGCGGATTGGAAAAGAAAGCATGATGTGTTTCAATATGTCACGGAGGTTGAACACCTAAGTGAATCCCGTTATATTCTGGCACAGATCCATCAAGAATCAGCCAGTTTACAGCTTGGTATCAATGTTAATATTACCCCTAATATGTCGATCGAATACCGCGGTCGCCCCTATTTTTCCAGCGCTAATTTTTCTGAATTTAAGCGCGTAACAAATGCGGATGACGCGATCTATGAAAACCGTTTTGATCTTTTTACGAATAATATTAAACTGAACAATGGCATTTACTATTGCGATGAAGATCGCAATGCATCCCTTGATTATTCTTTCGGAAATCCAAATTTTGTATACAGTTCCTTTAAATCCAATCTTGTTTTTCGTTGGGAATATTTTCCGGGATCCACGTTGTTTCTCGTTTGGTCACAAAATAATGATATCAACCTTGATGGCTATCGTATCATATTAAGTGAAAACATTAACAGCTTAAGAGAAGAAATTCCCCACAAT
>JAUXEL010000154.1 GCA_030620575.1 Fidelibacterota bacterium | reverse complement strand
CATATTCATCATCACGTAAAATTAGAGGCAAATGGGAAACTTATTGAATCCTCATTTCTAATTAATAAATGCCTTTCTGATCAACAAAACTGATCATTACCGAATTGTCTAAAGTTTTTAACCGATTTTTCATTTCAGATAATTTTTCAAAATCACTAAACTCAACCTGAAAAGCAGACTCGATAAGTTCATCATTTTCATCAAAACGTTTAACGTTTAGACCGGTACAATATTCTTTTAGCAACCCTACAATATCTTCAAGTTTAATTTTATTTGATTTACCGGTTATGGTGAGTATCAGGTTTTCATTCTCATCATCTTTCTGCCAAAATTTTCTTTTGGCAATGATTATCAAACAAATAATGATGAAAGCGGTAACCGTCACTGTAGTCTGATCAGCACCTAAACCAAGTCCGACTGCAATCGAGAAAAATAAGTACATTAATTCTTCGGGTTCTTTGATAGCAGCGCGAAAACGTACAATGGAAAGGGCGCCGACCAAACCAAGTGACAGTGCAAGTGAAGATTTTACAATGGAAATTATAAGCATGGTTATCATTGTCATCAATATGAAATTTTTTGAAAACTGTTTTCGGTTAGAAAGAGAGTCGCCATATCGGACGTAAATTTTGCCTAAAATAGAGGCTAATATTGCAGCTAATAATAAATTCACTATGAAAACCGCGACGGGAATCTGCACACTTTGGGTCGTTAAAAACTCTTGAAATGTCTGAATTTTGTTCATCTTTCACTCCTTAGAAATCAATTATATATATGCATAGTGTCATTTACTCGCTTTCCCATATTCATTCCCATATAATATTTCTTTTACTTTTTTATTGTCTGACTTTATCTGTTTTCCGTTTACAGTGAGTTTAGACCCTTTTTCAATCAAATATGGGATTTCGATTTTATCCATTTTTACATCGCTGACTGAAATTTTCGATGAGCCGAATTCGGGTTTTTTTTGAAAAGCGCAAAAACCGATTTTGTTGTTTTGCAGGTTAATTTGTTTGCCGACAATAAGTGATGAATCTTTACTGCATACAGCGATCTCGGAATCTCTTATTTCAATATTTTCGACTATTATTTGACTCTTCTCACCGGCACTCAAACCTTTATCTCCACATTTGACAATGATAATATTATTCATGAATAATTTGGTTCCGGATATATCGACGGAATCATTACCGCTGTCAACAAAATAGGAGTTGGAAATATTCCCGGTGCAAAAATCCGCATCAAATGCATCTGCTTTAGTATTCTTAAAGGTTATATTGTCCATTTCAAAATAAGCTCTGATGATATTCAGATAATCATCCCCCCTTATATTCCTCATAAAAACACAATGGGCAATATCCACAGGAGATTCATAAAAGGTGACCGCCCCGGTAAGTTCCCACCCTTCTTTTTGCGGATTTGAAAGACTGTCAAAATGAACATATTTCAATACCGATTTTTTATTCGCATTCAGTATTACAATACCTTGTCCGTTCTCATCCGATGAAGTAATGGTTACCGGATTTTCCTTGCTACCGATAAATAGTATTGGAGAGTAGGAAATAATACTTGCTTTATTTGTCAGGTCAAGGAAAACACTTTCTCCCGCTGAAAGGGTGTACCCCACAGGTATGATTAAATTCTCTTCCAAACGCCATTTTCCGGGTTTGATTTGAATTGTTTTAAGTTCTTCATTTGCAATCAGGAAATCAAACTTTTTATAATTGCCCTTAGTTGTGGATAAAATTTTATAATTTGTTGAAACACCATAGTTGGCATAGGGTATAACGTCATTGGTTTTTATTTGAGTACTTCCGAGGATTGTATAATTGATTGTCAAAAAGTCTTTTATTTCATCGTGCCATGTAAAAGTTTCAGGTATTTTAAATTCATAGTTTCCACATTCACTAATCTCATAATTCCCCTTGCCGGATAAAATAATTTCTTCACTGGGAATAAAAAAGATTGTATCTTTATAAGAAATATTTTTTATTTCAATGGGAGCAGGTTGAACATTGCAAAGGTTCAAGCTAATACTGTTTCCCGATACTCCATGGAAATAACCATTCACTCCGCTTACAGGGTTTAATTTCTTTCTGATAATTTTTTGATTTTGCGTTAGAATATCCTTTTGAAAATAAAAATACGGATATTCACGATAAAGCATATTCAAGTAGGAAGACATTTCATCATTGGTTTCTTCAAGCAAATTCGTTAAATAGCTGTCCTCGGATATTCTTTCCAATGCCGCGATATATTTTTTGTAGAACGCTTCATCCTCGAAAAAATCCCTGAGAAATTCGTCCTGGGATTCATTCCAAGCTGACCACATTGCGCATGGGGGTTTCCTGAGTGGATAAAATGCAAGGATAGTGGTAATATATGTCCCTGCTGCAGGGTTAAATGGAATAGGCTCCAGCCGTGTTGTTATGGGGTTATGGTAGAATCTGGATTGGTCGGGATGAATTGCATGGGATCCTCCAAAGAGATCACAAAGGGCCATGAATTTAGCCATTTGATCCGCATCAAAAACCTCTGATGTTTTTAATTTTTTCCTTCGGAAATTATCAAACAGAAAAATGGCGTGTCGACATTGTTCTCTCAGTACGGGATCGGATAAGGTCTTGTTGGTTTTGAACATATCTATGGGCAGAGAATAATAATTGCCCACGTCTTGAAATATGGGGGGCTTTGAATCAAAATTGATATAATCATTCATATTATTTTGTTCTTGCCACCATGACAGTTCGTCAAACCGGACAATGGGTCCTTCCCGACGCTTATTGTTTTCTATCAGAAGTTTGTCAAAATGCTCCTCCAAAACATAAACACCAAGATCTTTGCCGTTCAGAATCAAATTTACATAATCTACCCTTATGGTAATAAGTCCTTCCCGTTTTACGCTTTGATAAAAAAGCCAGTCCCAGATATAATCTCGGGTGGGTGGTACATTGAGAGAAAAGGTTTTCATTCCTTCGATTGTATTGTTTCCCCTAACCTTGATTTTGAATGACCACTTGTTCTTCAGACTGATAAAATGGTCCGTTGCGTCACCCTTTAAACGCATTTTTATACGGTATTTATTATTTTTGTATACAATTTGTGCCGGAACATAATCTTCATCACTGGAATTTAGCCAATAATCACTCACCGCCAGTGATTGCTTATGGGCAATTTTTAAAAAGTTTTTATGTTTGATATCGATCGTAAGGCGTTCCGGCCTAGATGATAGTCCCTTGATATAATTCAAGGGCATTTTGAGTTTGCATTTTGAAAACAATACATGATTGGCTAACCGTTGAAATCCGATATAATGAGCCTTAAACCCCCAACCTCCACCAATCATCAAAAGAATACATGTATATACAAATAGAAAGAAACACCCGGCTGATATAAGCATCAAGCGTGACCATGCCGGTAGACGAAATTGCATGTTTTGTTTTGTTTTGTTTGTTTTTAGAAACATACTTATAATACACCCTTATCATTAAAAAAAATACAATAGATAGCCAAGACTGCTTTCTATTGCTTTTTTTACTCCATTAAATCCCATATTTGCCACTTTATAAACATAAATAATTGAAAAGTCAATGAACATAAAAAATCCCAAATCCACCGCCTAAAATTAATTGAGCCT
>JAUXEL010000037.1 GCA_030620575.1 Fidelibacterota bacterium | reverse complement strand
TCTTTATTTAACCCACCCTTCGTAGCTTTAGCGCAGAAGGGGTCGAGATGACATTATTTATGGTATTTTTGATAATTTGCGACTTGAATTTGTGTTTCACACAACGGGTAAAAGTATTATTAATGTATGAGCTACTACATTTGAGAAAATCATAAGAAAAAGCTATATTCCTTACCGTTCACCCGTCTTCGTCCATCAGCTGACCCCAAATGTTCGGGGCCGGGCGGACAACTTACGGTTTACTATTTACTTCTTCTTTCTTCACCTGATTCCAAACAGCATCCAATTCTTTAAGTCCCGCTTCCTGCATCGACCGATTTTGCTGTTTGTAATGATCTTCTACGGCATTGAATCGGCGATAGAATTTTTCATTGCTGCGCTTTAGGGCCGTTTCCGGGTGAAGGTTGTAAAAGCGGCTCAGGTTGACAAGAACAAAGAGAATATCGCCAAACTCATTTTCTATTTCATCTGTATTATGTGAGGCAAGCGCCTGATTAAATTCTGCAAGTTCTTCATCAAGTTTTTTCCATACATCATCCACGTTGTCCCAGTCAAAACCCACTGCGGCCGCTTTCTGCTGCATGCGGTAGGAGCGATGTAAGGCGGGAAGGGTTTTGGGGATTCCATCCAGAAGGTGTTTGCGCTTTTCCTTGCTTTTCTGCTGTTCCCAGATTTGATTGGCTTCTTCGGGGGTATATTCGCGATCCTTTTGAAAAACATGGGGATGCCGCGAAATCATTTTATCGTGAATGGTTTTCAGTACATCCTGAAAACTAAACTCATTATTTTCTTCGGCAATTACAGTTTGAAAAACGACATGCAGCAATACATCACCAAGCTCATACTTTAGTTTGTCAATTTCATTTCGTTCGATGGTATCCACCACTTCATGCACTTCTTCAATAAAATAGGGTATAAGTGACTCGCGGGTTTGTTCGCGATCCCATGGACAACCTTCAGGTGCCCGAAGTTTGCGAACGACATCAATCAAATCATCAAATTCTTTCATAATATAACCTTATAAATAATTAACAATTGACAGAGGACAATAGACAATTGTAAGATCAAAAGTAAAAATACAAAGTATAAAAACAAAAGTTAAGTTAAAAGTAATAAGTTAAAAGAGATTTTATTTATACATTTTCCTGTAATTTTTATTTTAAATCATTTATAATTTTTTCAAATCATGATTACAGAGAGATCCTGACCCCGAATTAATCGGGACAAAATGACGAGGTATTGATTTTTTATGTCATAGTTTGCGTTTTACAATCTATGACTGTTTACTACTACTTGTCGTTTACTGTTTACGTGTTATACGGATGCGTTGAATACGCTTATTTTCCATTTCATCAACAATGAATATATGATTTTGATAGCGGAAAGAATCGTGTTGTCCGGGAATGCGGCCAAGATGGTCCATAACAAAACCCCCCAGGGTATCATATACACGTTCCTCTGGAAAAGTAAGCTCCAATTCCTCTTCAAGATCGTCCAAATTAATTTTGGCATTCACTGCGCATTCGTTTCGGGTCAGCCATTTAATGAAAGGCTGCTGTACTTCATTTTCATCCTGGATATCTCCGACAATCTCCTCTATTGCATCTTCCAGCGTTATCATTCCACTGGTACCGCCGTATTCATCAACCACAATTGCAATTTTGGTTTTCTTTTCCTGAAACACGGTAATAGCTTGGGAAACACTGCAATTCTCGGGAAGAAATAAGGGCGGGTGAAGCAGGCTGTCAACATCGGTTTTTTTCTTTCCGTCAAGATACGGCAGTATATCTTTTTCAAATATAAAACCGATAATATTATCAAGATCATTTTTATATACCGGAAAACGGGCAAAACGTTGATTGCATACAAAATTAAAAATTTCTTTAATGGGACGATCTGTATTCACAGAAATCATATCCGGACGGGGAATCATAATTTCTCTCACACAGGTATCGGATGATTCCAGCAGGGAAGTAATCATTTCAATTTCTTTTTCTTCAAAGGCTCCGCCTTTTTCGCCAATTTGTACCAGTGTTTTTATATCGTCTTCATTATCAATTAATTTATCCTGACCAACCTTCAGGGATTTCTCAGCAAGTTTACCAATAAAATATAGAATAATGGTCAGCGGAAAAAAGAGAGTATAACAGATGCCGATAAACCAGCTTATGTGCAGACTCATTTTCCGGGCATTGCGCAAAGCAATAGTCTTGGGGACAATCTCGCCAAATATCAAAATAACACCGCTGACCACAGCCACTTCGAGAAAAGCAGTTAGAAGATGGGGCAGACCGAATTTCTGCGACAGCTGATATACAGTCATGGCTGAAAGCGTTGCCAATGTGATATTGACGATAGTATTCCCGATCAATATCGCGATCAGGAGCTTCTGTGGTTTATCCAAGAGTTTAAGTGTACGCCGGGAAGCGGCGGTTTTTAACACGCGAAATTTTTCCTTACGTGTTCCAAACAAAGCTGTTTCACTTCCGGAAAAAATTCCGGAAAGAATCAGCAATATGATAAAAATGGTAATACTTAAGCCTATAGACATAATTATGAATTATAAAATTGGTTTAAAAAAGCGTTTTCCATACGGGTCATTTCACGACGTTCTTCTTCACTGTTATCTTCATATCCGCAAAGATGGCAGGCACCATGAATTAGAATGCGTGCGAATTCCCGGGCTTCCGGTTCAGAATATATGGCAGCATTTTTCCGGATCCGCTCCAGACTGCAGTACAATTCACCTTCCAAAACCGGTTCTTCCTCAATGATAAAACTGATAATATCGGTATACACATCTTTATTGAAATACTGCTTTTTCATCTCCCGAAGGCTCTCATCTGTTTTTATAATAATATTAACGTTTATTTCCTGTTTTCCCAGAGCTTTCATTACCTGCAAAAATAATGTCCGTGCCCTGTCTTCATCAAGAGGATAATCTATAGGGCTTTCATTAAAAAACCGTATTGATGTGCTCATATATTTATTTTTTCCGGTATTTTTTTATCCTCTTTTTTTTCGTCATCTTTTTTATCTTCAGGATACTGAATGCGTTCATGATATAATCCGACTAAAAGAGGGTAAATTGATTTTTTGATCTTTGTTAGATCAGTAAAATTGAGCGGACATTCATCGAGCTGTCCGCCATACAGCCGCTTGTGAATAACTTCATCAATTTTAATTTCAATATTTCGCGGAGTGGCTTTGGGCAGAGACCGTACTGCCGCTTCTGCCGCTTCAACTATCATCAACAAGCCGGTCTCTTTCGTGGTGGGTTTTGGTCCCGGATACTGGAATTCACTTTCATGCAATGCATTTTCACTTGATTCTTGTTTGGCTTTTTGATAAAAATAATCCACTGTCATGGTTCCGTGATGGGTTGTAATAAAATCCTTAATCACATCCGGCAGTTTTTCCTGTTCTGCTAATTCAAGTCCATTCCGTACATGGCTTATCACCACCTTGGCTGCCATATGTGGTTTTAATTGATTCAGCTTATTCTCATTTCCCGATTGATTTTCGACAAAATATTCGGTCTTCGATAATTTTCCTATATCGTGATAATAGGCACCCACACGCACAAGAAGGCTATCGGCGCCGATTTTTTCCGCTGCTGACTCCAATAGATTTCCTACAACAATAGAATGGTTAAAAGTACCCGGCGCTTCAAGTGACAGACGTTTTAGCAAGGGTCGGTTCATATCGGATAACTCCAATAGAGACAGACTGGTGGTCACCCCAAAAATACGTTCGATAATCATCATAAGTCCGTTTGTTATCAAAACAGAAACAATCGCATTTCCGAATGCCATGGCAGTCATAGTCAGCACGGATGAAAATGGTTCCAGTGATGAAATGCTGACAGCAGTTATTGTAATGAAATACCCGATAAGAATAAACAGAAGTGGACGTAATACGTTTTCCCGTGTACGACTGCTTTTTAAGGACAAAATGGCCATCATAATAGGAAGTGCGTGAATAATAATGAAACGGAAAGAGCCACCCATGATATAAGCTAAAACCAGAAGAACTACAGTCGAGCCAAATATAGCAATACGATCATCAAAGAAAACAAGTAACAACATGGCTGTAACCGTAACGGGGGCAAGAACAATGTAAACAGGCACCAGCAGGGCTACAACGGAACCAAGTCCTAAGCTTAGCATCATACAAATAATAAGTAATGAAAACTTATTTGCATCCGCAAAAAGTGATTTATCATGGAGGATCAGAAAGAGGACAAAGAGCATATATAACGTAGTCATAACTAATATATCGCCCAGCACTTTTAACAGCGTATTAAAACCTTGAGCGTTGAAATTTCGTTTTTCTTCAGCAAAATTCAATGAATAGATCTTTTGGTAGATTTCCTGAGTTATTAGTGTATTTCCTCCGACAATTTTTTCATCTTTATAAACCTTTCCAATTACTAAGGGAATTCGGCCAATAACGTCTTTCTGGCGTGTTATGGTCCGTTCTTTGTCGTAAATAAGATTGGGTTTTACAAGCAAATGAACAACTTGAGAAATAAGAATTTTTTGAGAATAATTATCAAAATCCTTTGCCAGATTTTCTGTCAGTTGTTCCATTGCGGAAACCCGGTCATAAATATTTTTCACCATAGCGGGGGTTTCTATACTCTGTGAACGAACTGATATCTGGGTGGAACGAATTGAATCAAGGGGAATATCGATGATACCGCTTTCAAAAAGTGAAGACAGATGGGTGATAAAATTAATTCGAGTTTGCTGAAAGTTTATGTATTTTCCGTCTGTCGGCTTATATAGTTCCGTATAGGGCGATTCATCAACGTGTATATCATACTCTTCCCGGAAAGCATTTACAATAGCAATATAGGCATTACTGTCTGTCCGTACCATTTCATTCAATCTCTCAAAATCATTTGTACTGTAACGCTCTAAATTTCGGGTTTGCTGAGACTGCTGATATTTAAGATAGCGTTTCTCCAGCGTTATTGCCATTTGGAAAAATAATTCCGTATGTTCAATTTGTTCCGTAATAACACTTTCATCCTGTGCAAACACATAAGCTACTTTTTTTAGCGCTTCCGTTTGTTCTTTTTGAATGACAGACTGTTGTTTTAAAATATCAAAATCATAGGGAGCAATAATATCCGTACGGGTGATATCGCCTACTTGATAATTGTATTGGTAGCTTTGTTTTTTGGGTGCCATCAGGGCAGAAAAAAGAACAATAAAAATTAGAATAAAGATCACCCAGATAGAAACTTTTTTTTCTACTACAGTTTTTTTCTTTTTCATTACCATATACACCTCGCTAAATCATTATAGAAAAATAAGACAGTTCCACGATGTAACCAATAAAAACTTATGAGATATGTGGACGAATATCTTTGATAACCAATTGAATATGTTTTGTACCTTTCCACTCATTTATTGTCGGGACAAAAACCATATCAATATGTTGGGAGGAATCCATAACCAGCTCAAACTGCTGCAACATATTCCAACCGATACAATTTATGGAATAGTTATTTTCCTTAATAGTGAATTTTAAATGTTTATCTTTCAGCAGAATCGGATTTTGGGGAGAAATATTTTTAATACTGAATTTAGGACGCATGTTATGTGGTCCAAAAGGTTCCATAGTATGCAGGAAATTTATAAGATCGTTGTTGATATCACTGATATTAACATCCGCATCGACATGGATGGCGGGTTCCAGCATTTCCGGACTGATATGTTGTTCTGCATAATCGATAAAACAGTGTTCAAACGCTGCGACATCAACCTCTTTTATGCTTAGTCCCGCTGCCATTTGATGACCGCCGTATCCGGATAAATGATCGGCACAGGATCTCAGAGCGACATACAGATCAAAATCATTGATACTCCGACCGCTTCCTTTGCCCTCACCATCTTTAAGCGCAATTAAAAATACCGGGCGATGAAATTTATCTTTAACTTTTGAGGAAACAATCCCAATGACACCGGGGTGCCAGTTCCCCGCCAACACAAGTGCATTAGGTAAATCATCTCCATATTTCTCGTGAACCTGCTGAATTGCTTCCCGGGTAACTAAGCGTTCTACTTTCTGCCGTTCTTCATTTTCCTGATGTAAAATTAAACTATATTGTCTTGCTGTTCGTTGATCATCTGTAGTCAACAGGATAATCGCCCGGGAGGCTTCCCCCATTCTTCCCACTGCATTTAAACGCGGCGCGAGTCCGAAGACAACATTAATTACCGATATATTTTCGGGATCTGTTTTGCATATATTTAAAAGTTCTAAAATACCCTGTCGGCATTTATAATTGTGAATACGCGATAAGCCTTCGCGCACCAGACAGCGGTTTTCATCAACCAAGGGAACTATATCCGCTGCTGTACCGATAGCTACCAAATCCAGATATTGTTTTGCTTTATCCGATGAACCGTAGAGTTTGATACACATCGCTTCAACCAGTTTAAATACTACTCCGGCTCCGCATAAATCACGGAATGGATATGCACTTGCGTGGCGTTTAGGATTCAAAATAGCAACTGCTGCCGGAAGACTGCCGGCTTGTTCATGATGATCTGTAATAATAACGTCTATTTGATTTTCCTTAGCATATATCACCTCATCAAGTGCCGTGATCCCACAATCGCAAGTAATAATCAGGTCAATATCGCGTTCAATAGCATAATCAATGCCTTCGTGCGATACGCCATATCCTTCTTTTTCTCTTTCCGGGATATAATAATAGACCGATTCGGACAAATTTTTCAGAAAAAGATATAAAATTGAAGCAGAGGTAACCCCATCGACATCATAATCACCGTAAATCAGAATTTTTTTATTTTCTTCACAAGCCTGTATTAATGTCGAAACCGCTTTTTCCATATCCAGCATAGAAAAAGGGTCATAAAGTGAATATGTTGTTGTATCAAAATACCGTTCGTATGCGGTTTTTGAGCGTATATTACGATTCAATAAAATAGTAGTATAGAGATAGGATAAATGAAATTGTTTGCTGTATTCGAGAACATCGTCTCCAGATATGTCGGGATAAATCCATTTCATAATGTTCTCTCATCCTGTTTATTAATAAGCCCAAAGCCGGACATAAGCCGAATTCTGTTATCCCTCCGTCAGCTGACGGAGAAATGATGATCATTTATCTGCCCGGGTCGTCACCAACCCGATGTAGCCACTACCATGAAAGTATAAACCCGAGCAAGGTATTACTTTCGTATTTGTGTTGCTCCGGATGGGGCTTGCCTAGCTTCCGGTGTTACCACCGGAACTGGTGAGCTCTTACCTCACCGTTTCACCGTGACTCTCCCCCGAAACTTCGGGAGAGGGACGTCTACTCTCTGTTGCGCTTTCCAACCATCGCTGATTCCTTGTGTTACAAGGCATCCTGCTCTGCGGAGTCCGGACTTTCCTCCCCGAAGCATCGGGGCGATCATCTCACCGACTTTAAGCTATTCATCTTCTTCATTATCATTTGCGACATATAAAAAACGACCGCAAAAATCACATGTAATTACTTGATTCTTTTTATAAATGTCAACCCGTTTCTGTGGAATAACACGATTATGGCAGCCACTACAGGCATCGCGCATTAATGGCGCAACAGCAAGGCCGTGCCGGGCTTTCCGTACTCGCTGGTATACATTCAAATAATTACGAGGAATTTGGACAATAAGTGTTTCTCTTTTTTCTTCCAGACCTGCTTTTTCTTTTTCCGTTTCTTTTTCGGTTATTGCCAAAGATTCTTTTGCTTCTACCAGCTTGGTTTTCATTTCTTCACTGTTTTTTTCAGCATTACTATGTGCTTCTTTCATGTTCTTATTTTCTTTTTCCGATTGCTGAATTAAATCGCCGGTATCTTTAATCGCCTTTTCATTAAATTCTATTTCTGTTGTCAGGGCATCGTATTCCCTGTTCGTCGTCACTAAAAATAGTTGTTCGTTGTATTTTTTAATTTTTGCGGTGAAATCTTCAATCTTTGCTGAATTACTTCGAATGAGAACATCATTCTCTTCAATGCCGGTTATCCGGATTTCGTTTTGTTCTTTCTCGTTTTTAATCTGTTTTTCAAGTGTTTTTACTGTTTCCGGTAAATCTCCTAATTTTTCAATCAATTCGTCAAGACGGGTATCAAACTCTTGAAGCAGGATCAGCTGTTGAAGTACTTTTTGCATGTTTACTAAACCTCCATTATAAAATTATTTATATAAAAAAACGCACACCTAAAGATGCGCGTAATAATTTTGGTTCCCGGATGGAACAGCCTTATATATTAATATTCCCAATGTTCTGAAATACCTCTTATGAATGAACACTTACAAAACTTACTAAGTTCTGTTAAATAATTATAAAAGTCAAATAATTAATAGATTATTTATTGTTCAAAACGGTTCAATTTATAAGTTTAATACCGGAAACAATAAAATAGCCGGCAATAAGAAATAAGCAGCTTCCAAGTACCCTGTATAAGATCCGTTGTGCAACGGGATGATTAAATACACCTGAACGGTGGGTTAGCCATCCAAGAATACCGTCCCAGAGAAAATCAACAGAAAGGTGGATAATGATAAAGAAAATCAATACGCCTTTTCCAAAGGTGGTCGCTCTCAGAATTAATGCCAATCCCGTGGTTGCCCACCAGAGAATAAAATAGGGATTTATACTGGTGATAATACCACCGATTATGGCGCTTTTGTTTTGTGTTTCCAGTTTAATATCTTTCTTTGCCGATAAGATCATATTAATGCCAAGGTACACCAGCATTGCAGCTCCGGAAAAGGAAATAAGCATATGCACCAAGGTGTTTTCCATAAAATTAATAGCATATACCGACAGAAAAAGAATCAGCGGGATCTCTACTATAGCATGGCCGACAGCAACAACAAATCCTGCATAAGGAGATTTTTTTGCGTTGGCGATCACCACCGCGGTAACCGGACCCGGCATCATTGCTCCGGTAAATGAGATCACAAATACACTCAATAAAAACATTATCAATTCCATGTGAAAAAATAACAAATAAAAATGAAACGGAAAAGAAAGAAATTAAAGTGATTATTTGATGTTTATAATAACGATGTAGGGGTGAATAATTATTCACCCCTACATGTATTTACATATTATCAGTCACCAGTTATTAGCCTGCCTGGCGTAGTCGTTATTTCTAAAGCTTTGGAGGACAAAATGATAATTTTTTTCCAATCAAAATAAGAAAGGAACGGTCTCGACCGTTCCCTACTTGTTACTCGTCATTCGTTACTTCTTTTTATTTGTCACATTTGGTATATCCGCACTGGACGCAGAATTCACAGCCATTTTCAAATTTAAGCGCACGACTATTGCATTCCGGACAAATTTTGAAAGTATTGTTATTTGTGGGATCATTTTCATCATCGGTAATGGCATGAACTGCCGTCAAAGAAGATTCAATAGGTATATTAATTTGTTCCCCTTGTTCCGGCACCCGCAAAATACCTTCGTCGAGAAAAAATCGCTCAATAACATCAGCAACCTCGGAGTAAAAAGAATGAATGTATTTCCCCTTGTTAAAATATCCACCGTTTGGATCGTAAATACTGCGTAGCTCTTCAAGAATAAAATGAGCATCTCCCGCACGGCGGAAAATCGCCGAAATTAAACGGGTCAGCATAGCGTACTCTGCCGAGTGGGTTAAATCTTTAGAATTAATAAATATTTCGATGGGCCGTTTCCGGCCATATTCCATAATATATCCCAGAGTCACATATACATTAAATTTGACAAAAGGGCTTTTTATTTTATAAACTTTGGCTTCTACTACATCCGGACGTTTAAGAACTATTGCCTGCTGTTGTTTATCAAGATCTTTTTTTGCTGTCTTTTTCTCTCGAATGCGGTATTCTTTGTTGTAATTCAACATTATACCACCTCGATTTCTTTGACATCTGTTACGCCCATGGTCTTGCGAAAATGATGAAATGGCGTAGACAATGTACCGTCTTCGAGAACCATGACTTCATCCCCGGTAAATTCAACAACTTCATCTTTGCTGATCTCAATTTCAAAATGTTTCTCACGATATTCCTGGAAATCGGTTTTTTTGCCTTCTACACTCAGGATAGGAAAGCGACTGCCATCACGATAAATGGTAATTCCCTTCAAACTCTTCGACCAGGCTTCCAGATAAATAGTGGAAATGACCTCGGGTCCAATATCTTCGGGAAGGTTAATAGTAGATGATATGGAATGATCCACATACTTCTGACAAATACCCTGAATCTCAATTCGCCGTTCATATGAAACCGCATGTGCTGTTTTAAAGAAGTGAGGGGGAAGAACATCTTCCAAATCGAACTCCATCTTCACGTCTTTAATTTTATTATCCAAATTATTTAAATCCAGATAGGCCTGAACGGTAGAATGAAAGATCTGAAATAATTGATTATCAAAAGACTCTGCCCGCCGTGTATAAAACAATGCAAACAGAGGTTCAATACCTCCGCTGACTCCGATATAATTCCGTTTTCCGATTTCAAATGATTTAATAATATTACTGATAGTACCGGTGGGCGCAATAGAGGTAAGCGCTATATTCCGCAGACCAAATTGTTTGATATGTCCTTGGGTATCATCTGAAAGTGATTCCCGGAAAAAAGGACCCTGTGAATACTTTTTATAATCAAAGATATCTGAGGCACCTTTCTCCTTAGCAAGCTGTGATGAGGTCATGTATGCCGTATCATTGATAAAACTCATGATCTCTTCCATGACCTCTACGCCTTCTTTTGAATCATAATCAATACTAAGTTGAAAAAGCATATCTGCAATACCCATAATTCCAAGTCCAAGGCGGCGTGTTTCATTGGCTGCATCCCGTTGTTTATCTAATGGGTTCAGGGTTTCATTCCAACTAACAACGTTGTCGAGAAAACGTATACAATTCCCCGTTGAAATTTGTAATTGAGTCCAATCAATTTTTGCCTTAGGTGTAAAACCATCAGTCACAAATCGACTAAGATTTAAAGATCCCAGATTACAGGCACCTCCGGCTTCTAAGGGAACCTCAGCACAGGGATTGGTGGAAATAATGGGACGATCAACATAGTTGGAGGGTGAATATTTGCTCATCCTGCTCCAAAGGATCAATCCGGGTTCCGCCGAGTGATAATTGGATTCCACAAAAAGATTCCAGATATCACGTGCTTTAACCAATTGACGAATTTCCCCGGAGGGTTTGGACGCAAAATACAGCAGGAAATCACCCGCATATTTTATAGCCAACTCTCCGTTATCCTTCCCGATATCCATCAAATAATCACCATAAACATCGCGTTTTTGCTTATCGTTTAAATCCTCTTCCTTAAGGGTACGGTCGAAGTTCTCGCTAAGCCATTCATTCAGTTTTTCCGTATCCGGAAAAGTCTTCAGTAATTCATAATCATCGATATCCTTGCTGGGAATACCCAATGAATAGTAATGACCTTCATCCTGTAAGGCTTCGGTTAAGCGTTGCTTATGTTTTTTTCGGTATACCAGAATGGTATCGCGGCTGTATTCATTTTCTTCTTTGACCGCTTTCATAAATTCATCAGATGCTTTTATTGAGATATTTGCAAAGCGAATCTGAGTGTTTTCTATTACTTGCCGTCTAACTTCCGATAGCTGTTCTTCGCTGAATTTCCCGCTCCAGCGACATTGCTCAATAATCTGCTTGGTTACCCAATTGGGGTTTTTCTTTACCTTAATAAAATTAAAGATGTCCGGATGTTTGACATCGATAGTCAGCATTAATGCACCTCGTCGGCCGGATTGACCAATAAGGCCGGTAGTCATGGAAAATAACTCCATAAAAGACACCGCACCCGTCGAGCTGTCTGCCGCATTATGTACAATAGAATCACGAGGACGCAGTGGGGTAATATCTACCCCGATACCGCCACCGTAAGAATAAGTGCGCGCACATTCCGCTGCTGTTTTATAAATGGATTCAATATTATCCTGTTCAATTTCTGCCACAAAGCAGTTCGCAAGGGTTTTTAGTCGATAGAGATCTCCCGCGCCAGCAAGCACGCGACCACCGGGAATCCAGTAGCCGTTGTATAAATCACGATAAAAATGTTCCGCCCACTGTTTTTGTTTGATCTTCGATGTCTCCTGCGCAGCTACAAATGAGGCAATGCGCATAAATACATCTTCAGGACGATGCTCAATATATTTTCCCTCGTAATCGTGAAGATAATATTTCTTTTTATAAATATTTTCCGCAAGGTCGTTGTGATTCAAATAATCTTCATGAACCGGTAAGTCGCCTAATTCAATTTCTGATCTAAGGTGTTCATACAAATGCTGGTAGCTGTTTATTTTTTCTTCGCCCACTTTTTTGGCAAATTTGCCGCGGTATTTGAACATGTTTTTAAACGACATTTATATCCCATTCCCTATCATATTAAGATGTGTAAATACCATATGTGGTGTATCGTACGAGAAAGATTATACAACATGTAGGAAATAAAATCAAATTAATTTTTTCAACAACATTTTCATTGACAACACAATTTCAATAATTACAAGCCCTTATCCTGATAATTAATTTTTCATTTTAGTAAATATTTGTTTTTTTCGTCACCTGAAAATCAGGATAAACAGACGTCTTTTTAGAGTAATAATCGGCATTTTTCCTTATTTAAAAACGCTAAAACGGTTAAATAATATTCCGTTAAAAAAATTGGAGGGGGTATATTCGAATTTCAATAAAAAAAGAAATAAATTAAACGCTTTTTTAATCGGATTTTATCTCTGATA